>JAFGWC010000052.1 GCA_016937695.1 Bacteroidales bacterium | reverse complement strand
GTAAATTTGATTTTAAACTAATTTGATCAATGCTTAATTCTTTGTTTTCTTTTAATAAATCATATATTTTTTGTTCTTCGGGTTTAAGTTCAATAAATAATTTTCCTTGAACAGCTTTTTTATCCTTTTTTTCCCAACCAAGTATATATTCAATATCTTTATAACTCTCAATTAATGCAGCTCTGTTTGTTTTTATCAATAAATTACAACCTTCTGAAAACTTGTCGTTTATACGACCAGGAAAAGCAAATACATCACGATTATATGAATTAGCTAATTCAGCTGTAATTAAAGAACCGCCTTTTTTAGCAGATTCAACAACTATTGTAGCATCAGACATTCCTGCAATAATTCTGTTTCTTTTCACAAAATTAGATGGATCTAATTTTGAATTACTTGAAAATTCTGACAATAAAGCTCCATTTTGTAATATTTCTTTTGCGTAATTTTTATGCGCTGCAGGATAAATTATATCTAAACCATGTCCCAAAACTGCAACAGTTGCTAAATTATTTTTTATTGCAGCTTTATGAGCACAAATATCTACGCCATAAGCTAATCCGCTAACTATAAGCGGATTATGACCACTTTCAAATAAATCAGTAATTAATTTATTACAATTATCTTTTCCATATTGGCTTGCGTTTCTGGTACCAACAATACTTAAAATTTTAGTCTTATTCAGGTCAAATTTACCTTTTTTATATATTATTATTGGCGAATCCTCGCAATGTTTTAATCTTTCAGGATAAGTTTTTTCTGTAAAAAAAATTGCTTCAATATTGTTTTTATTTATAAAAGAAATTTCTTGTTCAGCCTCATTTAAAGCATTTGAATTTGATATTTCTAAAGAAAGTTTTGTTCCAATTCCTGGAATTTTTTCAAGATTTTGTCTTTTTTCTTTAAAAATTCCTTCAACGCTTCCAATATAGGCAATTAATTTTTTAGCATTCATATTCCCAATTCCGGAAATCATACCAAGTGCAATTTTATAATTCAGATTTTCGTTCATTTAATTAGAGAGTTAAACTTTTTATCAATAAATAAATTGCATTCAAATAATAACTTAACTTATTAATAAATCAATATTTAAATTTAAATAGTTTAAAAAAATAAATTCCTAAATTTGGCAAAATAAAAAGAACAAATATAATTTATTCAATAATTTTAAATAACTAAATCAAAAACAAAATGAAAAAATCAATTTTTTATTTATTGGTATTTACTACATCGTTAATAATAAGCAACAATATAAAAGCTCAGGATTGCGAGTTATATTTTCCACATGAAAAAGGAACTATTGTAGAAACAACAAGTTATGATAAGAAAAACAATCAGTCATCAGTATTAAAACAAACAGTACTTGAGAATACAGAGAGTGCAGGCGTGACAACAATTAGAGTTAAAAATGAAATAGTATCTGATGAATCTGAAAATGTTAACTCAAGTGAATTTACTATTAAATGTCAAAATGGTGAATTTTATATAAATATGGATTCATATTTAAATCAAGAACAGATGAGCGCTTATCAAGGAATGCAAGTTGATGTTGATGCAGATGCCTTAACAATTCCTGCAAACTTACAAGCAGGTCAAATGCTTAATAATGGAAAAGTTACAGCAAGTGTAAAAAATTCCGGAATTAAGATTTTTTCAATTACTGTTGATATAACAAATAGAAAAGTTGATGGTTTTGAAAAAATAACAACCACTGCAGGAACTTTTGATTGCGTGAAAATATCTTACGATGCAGAATCAAAAATTGGGTTCATCAAAGTTAAATCTTCATCAAAACAATGGTTTTCTAAAGGAGTTGGTGCTGTTAAAACTGAAAATTACGATAAAAAAGGCAATCTTGAATCTTCTTCATTAATAACAAAAATTACAAAATAAAATTAATTTTAATTATTAGAGGTTTTTATAATATTTAATATTTTTTTGTAAGTTTTATCTCTTCTTTTAGCCCTTTTATTAAGGGCTATTTTTTTTGAATTTTGAGCTCCACCAACATAATATCTGAAAAACCAAGGTGCAGTTGATAAAATTGCATCAAAAACGCTATAATATTGTGCAATATAAATGCCCAAAACTGCTATTCCACTTGTTAATATTAAAGAATTTAAACCATTTTTAAAGTTTCCTGAATATAATTGCCCACTTCCTGGAACTATAAAGCTAATTAATTTTGCAAATTTCGGGTTTGGATTATTAAAATTCTTTTTTTTATCAAAAATCAATTCAATTTGCTGTTTTTCAAGTAATTGCTTGTCATTAAATATTTTTAAAAAATAAGATTTCGAGACTTCAAAATCTTCAAGGCCGAAATAAATTACAGCATAATAAAAGTTTTTTCTATTCTCAAAATAAATATCTAAAGAATCAGAAAAATTAATTAATTCCAATAAAGCTAAATCATAATTTTCATTTAAAATATAGCACGAAGCTTTTTTTAAAAGAAGCTCGTTTTTTAAACTGTCGTTGTATGATGTTTTATAGCTTAATTCGTAATAATATGCAGCTTTGTCATAATTATGAATATTGAAATTTGAGTTTGCAATTTGCTTATATAAATATTCAATTTTATCTCCATTACTAAAAAAAAGTGCTCTTTGATACTCCTTTATTGCAAGTTTATAATTTAACTCACCATACTGATTATCAGCAAATTTTATAGTTTCGTCAATGCTTTGCGCAGAAACATTATAAAAAAGAATAAATTTAAAAACTATTAACAGTAAGCTCAGCCGTTTTAAAATATATTTCATCATCAATTTCTTTATTATATTTTTTTGCTGATTTATATGAACCATAAATATTGCCTACATAAAAACCTGAAGCAAATCCTGCAAATACCCATCCGTAAACAGATTCAGAACCATTTTTATTAAAACCGCGATACGATTGCCATGAATTTAAACCAACAAATAAAAACGAGATAACTGCATCTTTCCATCTTTTAGTGTAAATTTTACCAGAACCGGGAATTAATGCTGAAAATAAAGCTGCATTAAAAGGTTTTTTATATTTAACTTCTTTTGTTTTAAATGCTAATAAATGCAATTCTGCATTATTTTTATCATTATTTATAACAGGATTTTTCAGAGCATAAACAAACGCTTTATCCCATTTTTTTTGCAATAAAAGCGAACTTAATTGATAATTTTGTCTTTTTTGAGGATTTATTGAATTGTTTATCTCAAGAAAATTATAGGCGTCTTCATTTTTATTTGTGATAAGAAGAAGTTTAACATATTCTTCGGCAAAATCAACAGGAATATTTGTGGGTTTTTCACCAAAAAAGTATTCAATTTTTTTTAAAGCTAAATCATATTTTTTTGAAAACCTGTAAGACTGTATCAATTTTATTTTATTTTGCTGATTATCAGGCTTTAAAAAGACAATTCTTTCGTATTCTTCAGATGCTAAATCAAATTGTTCTGTTTTAAACAAATAGTCTGCAAATTGCAAACTATGGTCCAAATCGTGTATGTTTTGAGAAAATAACTGCAAATTAACAGCTATGATTAAAACGCTAATAATCAGTATTTTATAAATGTTTTTATTAATCATATTTAATCAACTGGATCGTAAAAAAGATTAGTATTTTTATATAATTTATAATTTTCGGGGCTTAATCTGTTACATCTCGATAATCTATCAATACCATCAATAATGCCAATAACTCCATTTTTTTTAATTGACTGAAAAGTATACTCTGAACAAGAAGGATAAAAAACACAATGATTTGCATCTTGAGATGATAGAATTTTTTTATAAAAACTAAAAAAAACTCCTGTAATTTGCTCAATTTCGTTTTGGCTATCTTTAAAATTATTATAATGAACTTTTTCTTGGTAAGTACTGTAAATGTTCTCAAATAATTTAATGTCATTTTGTGTTTGAGCACAAATTTTATTAACAAAAATGAATAAAAAGAAAAGCAAAAGATTTTTTTTCAAAGCAAATTTTTTAACTATTTTTTATGAAAATCATAATTGTAATACTCATTATTTTCAGTATCATTAATTATAATTTTTTTATAAGTAGTTGTTTCATAACTCTCAAAATCATCAATATAATTCATTCTAACAACTTCTGTTGGAAATGAAAAACCATTTATTTGTTGATAATTTCTAAAAAAATGTTTACTAACAATATCGCCTTTTGTATTAAGAAATACAATACCGAAAAGTTGCTTTTCCTTAGTTGAAACTAATACATTGCCAAAAATATTTTGGAAATTAACCGGAGGTTTCCAAAGAGCAATAATTAATCCTTTATCTCTTTTAACGGTATCTAAAATATATCCGGCTTTATCTAATCCGTAATTTCTAAGTTGCTCATTTAAAGCAAGATGAAATATTGAAAATTCAACAGGTGCAATAATTTTTTCTTTATTTACAACTCTATCGTTTCTGAGTTGATAAACAGTAGTATCTGTATAAACAAAAATTTCTTTAACAGGAAAACCATTTTTTATTACAATTTGTTTTTGCTTAAAATCGTAAAAAACTTTTCCTAATTTTAGCATTTCTGTGCCATTTTTTTCTTTATATTTTACAGAATACTCTGCAGAAAAACGATAAAATTCTTGTGCAGATATGTTATTTGCAAATAATAATATTAAAAAAATTAAACTGATTTTTCTCATTATAATAATTTTAACTTTAGTAATTTAAGCTGAAAGTTTTAAGTGTTTAATTAATGATTAAAACCTTATATATATCTGTTAACAAGATATTTATATATAAAATAATTAAGATTAACTTTTCTCTTTAAAAACATATTTTTTACATAAATGTAAGCACAGCATATTTCAGACCAAAACCTAAAATTGTACCTGTTAAGCAACCCCAAACAGCTTTTTTTGTTTCAATTCTGTCTTTTTTTGATGAAAGATAAACAACACCAACAGAAATTGGTCCTGCAACAGCACCATAAAGTGTATATGATCCAACTAAACTAAAGCTAAAAGACCACCAAAAAGATGAAATATTTCCAGGTTCGGCAGTGTAATTAATCTCTTGAGGGAAATATTTTTTTTCAAAACTTAAATTCAAAAAATCTGGATTAATATCAACTAATTCGTTAAAAGAAAATTCAGGGTTTAAGATTACAATTTGTTCAAGTTTATTTAAATTTTCAAATTCCTTTTCAAATTTTTCTTCATCAAAACTAAATAAATCTGCATTTATTTCTATCGAAAAAATGTTTTGTACGATAAAAAAAGTAAAGACAATTAATAGAAGTTTTTTCATTATAATATTATTGATTATGAGAGATTTAGTTAGTAAAAAAAAAGCCGGACTAAGCCGGCACTTTTTTTAAAGTATTAATTAAAAATAAATTGAAACGCCACCGTTTATAATTGTAAAAGCATGATCTGTAAGTTTAATATCAGCTTCAAAAATAAGAGATAGATGTTTCTTTAAATAAAATTCTAATTCAATTGGTAACCACATTGGCACATACATTTCTAAATCGCCTGCGCCATCTTCGCCAAAAACTATATCGGCATCTAAACCTGTAGAAAGGTAAATGTTTTGAATAGGAAATGTTACGGTTCCACCTAAATCTATACCGAAATAGTGCCAGTAATGCCCACCAATAGTAGCCGAAAATGAAGGTTTGCCCGATAAAAATGTTTTCTCATAATCGATACCGAAATAAGTCTCATTTCCCCAACCAAATCCTAGTTTCAGACCTAAATCAGAATTATGACCAAGTCCGTAACCACCATGCATGAATAAGGCAAAATCGCCATCTCCAAAATCTGCCCATGCAGGATTTATTCCAACAGAAAATGCTCCTTTTTGAAGAGTTTGACCTGAATTAAATACAATTTGCGCATTAGTAAAAGTTACTATAGCTAAAGATAAAATGCTAACTAAAAAAATTTTTTTCATAATTTTCTCTTTTAAATAAAGTTTCAAAAATAATAAATTAAAATAGATTTACAGACTTTTGTTTTACTAAAGAATTTTTATTCAAATAATTCAATAACTTGATTTTTTCATTTTTGCTTAAAGCACTTAAACTTAATGCCGGATATTTTCCTATTCCTTTTGATGTTTTAATCCAAAGGATGAGTTCAATTTTTAGCTTAAAAAAACTGTATTTTACTTCAATATGGTGTAAATCGTTAATTTTTATCTCATAAGCTTTATATTTTCTTAAAATTGGTCGCGCAGGATAATTTTTTATTTGAATTTTATAATTTCCTTCAGCAAAATATACATACTCAGGTTTTATAATTATTAAATAAATTAAATATATAATTAATAAAATTGCTATAATAAGAACAAAATATTTTTCCAAAGTGAAGTTATAACTTGAAAAAGCAAAAGCCAATAAAACAATTCCTAAAACAAAACTAACAATATATGCAAGTTTTATTTTTGCTACTTGTAGCTGATTATTAATAATTTCCATTTATCTTTATTTAATAATTTTGAAAATAAAATTAACCCAAATCTAAGTTTTTTAAAGCATTTATTAAAAAAATATCAGTATTATATCAATTTTTTTTTGATTTCCCTTAATTTATCAATATTTTTATCTAAAAATATATAAGCTATATGAGTAATAAATTATCAAATAAAGAAAATTTAGGGTTTATCTTCAAGCTATTTAAAGCAATGCAAAAAGATAACCTTAACTATATTTACAGAGGAACTTTTACTGCTAATATTACTGATAATATTCTTGCTCTTGCCGAAAGCAATCTAGTTAAAAAGGATGATCCACGTGCAATTAAACGAAAGGTTTATAATGTAATGGTTGAAGGCCTTCAAAACATAACAAAACACCAAGCAGATATTGATCTTGAATTGGAAGAAAATTATGGAGTTTTTGTTTTAAAAAAAGAAAATAATAATTACTTTATAACAACTGGTAATCTCATTGAAAATGAGAATATTGACCAATTAACTTTTCAAATTGAACAAGTTAATAGTTTAAGTAAAGATGAGCTTAAAGAATATCATAAAAAAATATTAATTGACGGAAAAATTTCTAATAAAGGTGGTGCCGGACTTGGATTAATTGATATGGCAAGAAAATCTGGAAATAAATTATTATATGGTTTCGAAAAATATAACAATTCATATTCTTATTTTTACTTACATACTGAAATTCCTTCAATAGAGTCAAAAAAAGTCATTTCTACTCAAAATTCGAACATTATTAAATATATTAATGCATTGCATAAAATGTTGAATGATGAAAATGTACTTATTATCTTTAACAGCTATTTTAACCAAGAAAGTTTAATGAATTTATTATCAATTATTGAAAAACAAATGGTTGGTAAACTAAATTTAAAAAAACGAATTTATAATACAATGGTTGAAATGTTTCAAAACATTATACAACATGGCGATAATTATAAAGAAACACCAGACGGGAAAGCCGGACTTTTTTACATTAGCGAATCTGATGATAACTTTATTTTAAACACCGGAAATTATATTAATAACCAAAATATACCTATTTTAATAGAAAAATTAACTTACATAAATAATCTTAGTGATGAAGATTTAGATAATTTTTATAACGAAAGACTATTAAATTTTGAAATTGACTCAAACAAAGAAGCTGGTTTAGGAATGATTGACATCAGATTAAAAACAGATGATATTTTAGAATATAATTTTTTAAAAATTAGTGATAAATATTCTTTTTATACATTAAGAGCTAAAATAAATAAAAACAAATAAAATGGAAGCATTAAATATTGAACCTACAGAAGATACTCCCAAAATTTATTTCGAGCCGGATGTTGATATTTTTTTAATAGAAGGAAAATCATTACCTGAAAATGCAATAGATTTTTATCAACCAGTTTTTAATTGGGCAAATGATTTTTTTTATTCATCCGATGCACCTGCAAAATTTATTCTTAATTTTAAACTTGACTATTTTAATACAGCATCTTCAAAACAATTGGCAAAACTCTTTAGAATAATGGAAGAAAGTCCTGTTAGTGAGAATGTTACTATTAAATGGTTTTACGATGAAGAAGATGCAGATATGCTAAAAGCTGGTAAAAGATATGCTAAACTAATGAAATTAAAATTTTCATTTGAAGTTATTTAATAATAATTTTCCTTTTGATATTAGAAAATGGCATTAATAAAATCGGTAAGAGGCAAAACACCTGTAATTGGAGCAGCTTGCTACCTTTCTGAAAATTCTACTATAGTTGGTGATGTTGAAATTGGTGATAACTGCAGTATTTGGTTTAATGCAGTTTTAAGAGGCGATGTGCATTACATAAAAATTGGCAACAACACTAATGTTCAGGATAATGCTGTAATACATGCAACTTATCAAAAATATCCCACAAATATTGGAAACAATGTTTCAATTGCTCATGGCGCTATAATTCATGGATGCACAATTCATGATAATGTTTTAATTGGAATGGGTGCAATAATAATGGACGAAGCTGTTATTGAGAGCAACTCAATTATTGCAGCCGGTTCTGTTGTAACACAAGGAACTATTGTAAAATCTGGAAGCGTATATGCCGGTTCACCTGCGAAACTAATTAAAAAAGTAAGTACCGAACTGCTTGAAGGACAGATAAATAGAATTGCTAACAATTATAATATGTATTCCAGTTGGTATAAAGAATAACATTACTAAATTGCTATATTTAGTTTAAGGTAGTTGTGATGCTTAATATTAGTTGTTTTGAAATAATTATAAATTAATTAGCCTTTATTAATTGGTAATTAAATGAACTTCTAATATTCTTAATCGCTAATTGTCAGTATACTAATTTCTTACATAAAATAAATAATACAGACATTTTAAATATTCCGGAAAATATAAACCAGAAACTATATTTATAACAATTTATCTTATTTTCTCATTGTTGTTATAATTAAGGTATTTTCTGCTTTCATCATTTCATCATCAATTTTTTTAAAGCCTCTGCTTTTTTCTAAAACACTTGCAAAATTTTCGATAATAAAATCGTAACCATATTTATTTTCTGTTTCAATAGCAGGAAATTTTTCTGTTTGAGCATTTACTTGTAATAATTCTGCACCAAAAGGCTCTGTGCAAACAAACACTTCCGGTAACTTGTAAACTTTATTAACCTTATCTGTTCCAATATAATAATCGTCTAATAATAATACACTTGAGCCATCAGCTAAATGATAAATAAATCTCACAAAACATTCTTTATTAACTCTCAAGTATAGACTTAAAGTGTCGTTTTCCTGAAAAAGTAAGTTGTTATTTCCTTTGTTTGTCCAAACTTCAAGATTTAAATCGCCTCCTACAATTTCATTCTCCGAAAAATTTTTAATTTTTGCATTAGCATTAATAAAGTTTTCAGGTAAATATGTAATGCTATTATTTATGCAATAATCTTTTAAAATTTTACTTTCTACACTTGCTAATGCTTTCCCTGTTTTAAAATCTCTTAAAGTTACAACTATCTTTAAAAAATTATCTTCTTCCCAGTAATTTCCGGTAATTATATAATCAATTTTTTTATTTACAACATTTCCTTTAAACTCATCAATATTTATAATATTATAGTTTGAATTTGATATTAGCTTCTGTTCCAGATTGTTATATAAGTTTTTTGCAAAAGGACTACTAATTTTTGTATCCTGATAATTAAATATACTTAAACTAATATTTCCATCCAGTTTTGGTATTTGCATTTTTAATTCTTGCGAAATAAAAAATGCCAAGTCAGAAACCGAATTCTTTACTGAACTGTTTATTGTGTTAATTTCTTTATCAATTTCTGATTTTAAAGAAATTACTTTTTCTCTTTGTATTGGTATTTTGTCAATAGTTCCAAGTGCAACAAGTATTGTTTGAGCTTCTTCAACATCTCTAAAAAGAGCTAAAGTTTCTGAAAACTTCAAATATGCTTTTTGCTCTAAATTTGATTTTTTAAAATTATTTGCTTGTTTTATATTTTCTTCAATTTTTAGAACAAGCGTCTCTAATTTCTGTTTATAAAGATTTATAACATTAATTTTTGTGATATATGTTATTGCATATGCAATTTTTTTTCTTTTATCGTAATAAGTCTCCGTTTTTAATCCTGAAAGTTCAATATTTGAATAAGAAACACTTGAATGCTTAATATATTCAACAGTTTCAGCATCAATTCCGGTATTTACATTACTAATTCCACTAACAGTTACACTCTTTATAGATACATTAACAGATTCGCTAACACCTTTCTTCGTATTCTCCACACATCTATTAATCAGTTCGTTAGCGTCAATATCGTAATAATTAGTTTCCGAGCTAAAACTCATTAAGTAATTATTTTCAGGATATTTTATTGTACGAGTTTCATATTTAATCCAACCCGGCGCTTGTGCAAATATTAAAATACTTGAAATTAATATGCTAATTGTTAGAATTATTTGTTTCATTGTTTTTATGCTTATAATTGTAAAGTAAAGTTAATTTATTTTTTAATAATAAAACTCAAGAATTTAAGAAATATTAGATAATTATAAATACTTAAAGGAATTGAAATTATGAGATTTTATTTCTTTTATGAAGCTTATTGTATTCTTAATTTTAAATTTATAATTTTACTAAATGGAATTATTCTTTCTTGAAAATAAAATAGAAGCAGGATGCGATGAAGCAGGCCGCGGTTGTTTAGCTGGACCAGTATTTGCCGCGGCTGTAATTTTACCTCAAGATTTTAATAATCAAGAGATTACAGATTCTAAAAAAATATCAGAAAAGAAAAGAGATGAATTAAAAATTATTATTGAAAAAGAGGCTCTTGCATGGTCTATTGCAATGATAGACAATAATGAAATAGATAAAATTAATATTCTAAATGCTTCGATAAAAGCTATGCATATTGCAATTTCTAATTTAAAAATCAAACCCGAACATTTAATAATTGACGGAAACCGTTTTCACAAATATGATTCAATACAGCATACATGCATTGTAAAAGGAGATTCTAAATATTTATCAATTGCTGCAGCATCAATTTTGGCAAAAACACACAGAGACGAATATATGCTGAAAATAGATGAAGAATTTCCTGAATATAATTGGAAAAAAAATAAAGCTTATCCAACAAAAGAACATCGATTGGCAATTAAAAAATTTGGAGTTACAAAATATCATAGATTATCATATAAATTACTAGATGACCAATTGTTAATTCCTTTCAAATAAAATGTACGTTATTGATAATTAGTGTTCATTTTCGAACACTGTTTTAGAACTAAATAAAGCTAAATATTTGACAGTTTTTAGTTTATAACTAATGGCATAATTAATGTGCAATTTTGCTGTTACTTTTTAATAAATAAATTTTAAAATAAATTAAATAATAAATTATGAAGAAAATTTTATCACTGATTTTAGTAGCGATATTTGCATTTAACATAAATGTAAAAGCTGATGAAGGAATGTGGTTTTTAGCATTTATTAACAAAAACTACAGCCAAATGAAAGCAATGGGCTTTAAATTAAGCCCAAAGGATATTTACGATATCAATCATTCAAGCATGAAAGATGCTGTTGTTGCTTTAGATTATGGTTCATGTACTGCCGAACTTGTTTCGCCTTACGGATTATTATTAACAAACCATCACTGCGGATACGATGAAATTCAACAACATAGCTCAGTAGAACACGATTATTTAACTGATGGATTTTGGGCTAAAACAAGAGCCGAAGAACTTCCAAATCCCGGAAAAACTGTTACTTTTCTTGTTAGAATGGAAGATGTTAGCGATCAAATTAACGCTCTTTTAAGAGATGATATGACCGAAGACGAAAGAGAAATGACAATAAAAAAAGTATCTGAAAAAATTAAAGCAGACGCAATTGGAGATACTCATTACGAAGCTCAGGTTCGTTCATTTTTTAATGGTAATAACTTTTATCTTTTTGTGTTAGAAACATATAAAGATGTTAGATTAGTTGGCGCACCACCTTCATCAATCGGAAAATTCGGTAGCGACACCGACAATTGGATGTGGCCAAGACATACCGGCGATTTTTCTATGTTTAGAGTTTATACAGGTCCTGACGGAAAACCTGCCGAATACTCTGCTGATAATGTTCCTTTAAAACCAAAATACTTTTTCCCTGTATCGATAAAAGGCGTTAAAGAAAACGACTTTGCAATGGTTATGGGTTATCCAGGCTCAACCGACAGATATTCAACATCTTGGGGCGTGGAACAAACCATTAATAATGAAAACGATATAAGAATTAAAGTTAGAGGCGCAAAACAAGAAATTATTAAAAAATATATGGACAAAAGTGATAAAACTCGAATCCAATATTCTTCAAAATACTATCAATCAACTAATTACTATAAATATTCAATTGGTCAAAATCAAGCTTTAGATAAATTAAAAGTTACTAAAGATAAAAAAGCAATTGAAAAAGAATTAACAAAATGGATTGAGTCTGATAAAGAAAACAGAGAAGCTAAATACGGCGAAACTTTAGATTTAATAAAAAAAGCATATACAGACTTGGAAACATTTGATAAAGTTGAAAATTATTTGAACGAATCTGTATTTGGAGGTGCTGAAATTTTTATGTCCGGATATAGATTAAGTAGATTATACGCTCTATTGGAACAAGGTGAGCAAGCAACAATAGATGAATACTCAAAAAAATTAAAAGAATCGGCTCAAGATTTCTTTAAAAATTATGATTCAAATATTGATAAAGAAGTTTTTGTTGCTTTAATGGAAATGTACAAAAAAGATGTGCCTAAAGAATATTATCCAACATTTTTTGAAACTGTGGATAAAGATTTTGGCGGCGATATGAAAAAATATGCTGATAAATTATATTCCAGTTCAATAATTGTTGACAAACAAAAAGCTGAAGCATTTCTAGCAAATCCAAAAAAAGAAGCTCTTGATAATGATATGGGTTATCAAATTTCAATGTCTTTTGTTCAGATTTATAGAGATTTATATGGAAAAACAAAGCCTTTTCACGATAATTTATCAAAAGGAACTAGAAAATTTGTTGCTGCTTGGATTGAAATGCAAAATGAAAAAAATCCTGATAAATTATATTATCCTGATGCTAATTCAACAATCAGACTTACTTACGGTAAAGTTGGCGGATATAAAGTTGGAAACAAAATATTTGATTATACAACTGATTTAAAAGGCGTTATGGACAAAGAAGATCCAAAAAACGAAGAATTTATTGTTAGTCCGAAATTAAAAGAATTATATAATAAAAAAGATTACGGAAAATATGCCGATAATGGAAGAATGGTTGTTTGTTTTACTACAAATAATGATATTACCGGCGGAAACTCAGGAAGTCCGGTTTTAAACGGAAATGGCGAACTAATAGGTATTGCTTTTGACGGAAACTGGGAAGCTATGAGCGGCGATATTGCTTTTGATCCAGAACTTCAAAAATGCATTAATGTTGATATCAGATACGTTCTTTTTATTATCGATAAATACGCAGGTGCAACAAATCTTGTTGATGAGATGACTGTTGTTAGAGAATAAAAATTTGATGATAAAGCAATTGGTAATCAGAAAATTACCAATTGCTTTTCTTCTAAAATTAAGCTATTCATCATTAAAAATAAATACTTCTTCTATTTTTAAGTTGAAAACTTTTGAAATATCATAAGCTAATTTTAATGACGGATTATATTTCCCTTTTTCCAAAAAAACTATAGTTTCTCTTCTAACACTAACTTTTAAAGCCAATTCGTTTTGAGTTAAGCTATTCTTGGCTCTTAACTCCTTAATTCGATTCTTCATTCTTCAAATCCTAAACTCTTTATTATCAGCCAACTAAACACATACATTGAAGCCATTCCTATAATTCCAATTAAAAATATCCATTTAATATCTAAATATGTATTATTTTGAACACAAATTAATATAACCCACAACAATAACGAAAAATAATATGATACAGAAGATGCTTTTTCAGAAATCTTTCTAAATAATTCATCTTCCTCAGCAAAAACATTTTTTTTATTTTGTATTCTTTCTAAACTAAAATATAATCCTAAAACAAAAAAAATAATTAAAATTCCTACAAAAACATACTCTAAAAACGAAGGTTCTATACTTTGTTTGCTTTGAAAAAGAGTAATTCCTGAAATAACTAATGAAAAAGTTATAATAAAAATCGGTAAAAATATTTTTCTCATGACTTTAAAATTTATGTTATGTTATTCTAACACAAAGTTATAAATATATAACACAAAAGTCAAGTTTTTTACAATGATTTTTTACAGATATTAAAAAAAATCCTGTTTTTTTATTATAAAATTCTAAATTTGAAGAATTATTAAACATAAATAGGTGATATTATGAAAAAAATATTGAGTTTATTTTTAGTTTTTGCTTTTATATTTAATTTTCAAGCAAAAGCAGACGAAGGCATGTGGATTCTTACTTTATTAAATAAGAATTATGCAGAAATGAAAAAACAAGGTTTCAAACTTACTCCAGAAGACATTTACAGTTTAAACAATGCAAGCATTAAAGATGCAATTGCAATTTTTGGACGTGGTTGTACATCAGAAATAGTTTCTGATAAAGGATTATTACTCACAAACCATCATTGCGGATATTCTGCTATTCAATCGCAAAGTAGTGTAGAACATAATTATTTGAGAGACGGATTTTGGGCTAAAAATTTCAACGAAGAATTGCCAATTCCGGGATTAGCAGTAAGATTTTTTGTTAGAATTGAAGATGTTACTGAGCAAATAAATAAAAAGCTTAAAGATAAAATGAGCTTTGAACAAAGACAAGAAGTTATTGAAAAAATCAGTAAAGAAATTGAAGAAAACGCTAAAAAAGGGAATAATTATATAACAGAAGTAAAATCATTTTTTAATGATAATAACTTCTATCTTGTTTTATATGAGAAATATAGCGATGTTAGATTAGTAGGAACTCCACCTGAATCTATCGGTAAATTTGGACACGATACAGACAATTGGGTTTGGCCACGACACACTGGAGATTTTAGTGTATTTAGAGTTTATATGAGTCCTGATGGAAAAGCTGCGGAATATTCAGAAAAAAATGTGCCTTTAAAACCAAAATATGTTCTTCCTGTTTCAATAAAAGGCGTTAAAAAAGACGATTTTACTATGGTTATTGGCTTTCCGGGAAGTACTAACAGATATATGACATCTTATGAAATTGAAAATTTAATTGATGTTACAAATACAAACAGAATTAAAATAAGAGGAATAAGACAAGATATTATGCTTGAAGATATGAAAGCTGATGAAAAAATCAGAATTCAATATTCTTCAAAATTTGCAGGTTCAAGTAACTATTGGAAAAATTCAATTGGGATGAATAATGGTTTACGCAAACTTAATGTTTATGCAAAAAAACAAGAAACCGAAAACAAATTTAGAAAATGGTATGCTGCCGATGATAAATTAAAATCAAAATACGGAAATGCTTTAACACTTATAGAAACTGCTAACAAAGGAATTAAAGAGTATCAGTCTGCTGCTCAATATATTAGCGAGACAATGCTAAGAGGAATTGAAATTTTCGGATTTGCAAACAGAGTTTCAAATATGCTTGATAAACCAAATGAAATTAAAGAATATGCAAAAGGTTTTTATAAAGATTACAGCAAACCAACTGATAAAAAAATAGCTCTTGCAATGCTTAAACTTTTTGATGAAGATGTTGATGTAAATTATCATCCAGCATTCTTAAGTTCTGAAGTTAACAATATCAGAAAAGGAAATTTTGAAGCTTATGTTGATGATTTATATTCAAAATCAATTTTTGCAAACGAATCAGAATTTTTCAAATTCATGGAAACTTATGATAAAGAAAAAATTCAAAAAGATCCTGCATATACAGCAACAATGTCTGTTTTAGAAACCAGTAAAAGCTTAAAAGAAAAAGCTAAGAAATTTAATGCTGATTTAGAAACAGGTAGAAGATTATTTCTTGCCGGTTTAATGGAAATGGAAAAAGATAAAAATTTCTATCCTGATGCAAATTTTACAATGCGACTTTCTTTTGGTAAAGTTGGCGATTATAAACCAAAAGATGCTGTTACTTATGATTATTTCACAACTTTAAAAGGAGTTATGGAAAAAGAAATTCCGGGCGATTTTGAATTTGATGTTTCTCCAAAATTAAAAGAATTGTACAATAAAAAAGATTATGGAAGATATGGCCAAAACGGAAAAATGATGGTTTGTTTTACATCTAACGATGATATTACAGGTGGAAACTCAGGAAGCCCGATTATGAACGGAAATGGCGAGCTAATTGGCCTTGCTTTTGATGGTAACTGGGAGGCAATGAGCGGCGATATTGCTTTTGAACCCGAACTTCAAAAATGTATAAATGTTGATATTCGTTACGTTTTATTTATTATGGATAAATTTGGTGGCGCAAAACACCTTGTTGACGAAATGAAAATTATGGAATAGATTCATTTTATGATAGTTACATGTTGCAGGTTTCAATATATTCTTGAAACCTGCAACTTAAAACTTAAACCAAATTTTCGATAATTTCCCAAAATTCATTTGCCGATTTATCCCAGCTATATTTTTGTCTAACAATTTTAGTATTTTCAATAAGCTTTTTTCTAATCTCTTCATTTTCAGCCATTTTCAGCATTGCATCAGCAATAGAATTTACCGAATACGGATTTGCATAAAGTGCAGAATTTTCTACTACTTCGGGCAATGAACTAACATCAGATACTATAGAAGGAATATCGCAATTCATTGCTTCTACAATAGGAATTCCAAAACCTTCAAATTTAGAAACTAAAACCAAAGCTGTTGAAGCTGCTAATAAATTTCTGATTTCATTAGGTTCTAATCTTCCTAAAAATTGAACATTATTTTTAAATTTCATGCTTTCATAAGTTTCACTTATATCTTTTGTCTTAAAAAACCTGTTCCCAATTATTAATAGTTTAAAATCTTTATTATGCTTGCTGCAAAATACATCAAAAGCCTTTAACATATTAGCCACATTCTTTCTTGGATGAAGTGAACCAATAAATATAAAATAATCTTTAGCTTGAGTATATTCATTTTTTATAGATATAATTTCTTTATTTAAAATTGGCCTATATATCTCATTTGCAGCATTATACAACACATTTACTTCATCAGGATTAATTCCATAAGTATTAACTAAATCTTGTTTTGAATATTTTGAAACAGTAATAATTCTATTTGCTTTTTTTGCATATCTTGGAAAAAAATAATTATAAAACAAATTACTTGCAAAAGGTAAATCTTTTGGAAAATGTGCAAAATTAATATCATGAATTACTGATATTGATTTTATTTTTGATTTTAAAGATAAAAATCCATCAGGTGAAATAAAAATATCAACATTTAGCTTTTTTAAAACCTTTGGAATTCTAAATTCAAACCATAAATACCACAAAACAGGATGTCTTGTTGGTGGCGATATAACAACAGGTATAACATTTTGTGCAAAAATAAACTCATCGTCATATTTTCTATCAAAAAGAAAATAAAACTCATGTTCAGGATGATTTTTTACAATTCTATTAAAAATTTCGAAAGTAAACCAACCAATTCCATCTAATTTATTTTTAATTAATAATCTTGTATTTACAGCTATCTTCATTTAATAGATTTAATCTTAATTATTTATCCCAAATGCACTAATAATTACAAAAAAAAACAAATTTATATTAGTGAATTAGCGGCTTTTATAAATAAATGTAAAATTAATATTATATTCGCCAAATCTCAATTAAAAAACCATTTATAAAAATGAATTTTAGCATAATTATTCCTGTATATAACAGGCCTGACGAAGTTGAAGAGTTATTAGAAAGTTTAACAAAACAAACAGAACAAAATTTTGAAGTAATAATTATTGAAGATGGTTCTGATATAAAATGTGATAAAATTATTGAAAAATATAAATCAGTTTTAGATATAAGCTACTATTTTAAAGAAAACGGAGGACCTGCAACAGCCAGAAATTTCGGTATCTCTAAATCAAAATTCGATTATTTTATTTTCTTTGATTCTGATTGTATTATTCCTGATAAATATTTTGAAGTATTAAAAAACAACTTTTATTACGATTTTTATGATGCTTTTGGCGGACCTGATGCAGCACATGAAAGTTTTTCGCCTATTCAAAAAGCAATAAATTATTCAATGACATCTTTTTATACAACAGGCGGAATAAGAGGCGGAAATGAAAAAATGGAACAATTTAAGCCTCGAAGTTTTAATATGGGATATTCAAGAAAAGTGTTTGAAAAAACAGGTGGTTTTTCTGATATGCGCTTTGGCGAAGACGTTGATATGAGCTTAAAAATCATTGACCATAAATTTAAAACCAAACTAATTAAAGAAGCATTTGTATATCATAAACGTCGCACAGATTTCCTGAAATTTTTTAAACAAGTTTATAATTCAGGAATTGCACGAATTAATCTATTTATCAGACATCCAAAATCTTTAAAACTTGTACATTTATTCCCTTCTCTATTTTTGTTAGGAACAATTTTTATTATTTTTTTAGCAATAATTAATTTGTTGTTTTTAATTCCAATAATCTTATATGTTTTACTGATTTTCACTCATTCTGCAATACTAAATAAATCGGCAAAAGTTGCTTTTTTATCAATTCCGGCAGCATTTATTCAATTATTCGGATATGGTTCAGGTTTTTTATCAGCAGTATGGAAAAGACTGATACTCAGCAGAAAAGAGTTTCATGCTTTCAGAAATAATTTTTACAAGTAGAGTTATTAGGAAACAACTAATTTCAAATTTTAATTCTCTACCTTTAACAATATTTAAATTGATAGCAAATTTGTAAATACTTATTAATTTCAATATCGTATTTATCTAAAAGTCCAAGCTAGTTGTAATTATCAAAATGAAGGGTCAGCATTTTTCAATCTTTAAATTTTATGATATTATATAACAAAAAGCCCTATTGATTATTCTCAATAGGGCTTTAAATTTATTTATTGAATTGATTTAATCTACATTATCATGTAAAAAAGTATTTTCAGTAAGCTCAGAATCATCATCATCGTCAGATAATACAAATCTGGAAATTTCTGTGTTGATTATATTGTTTTTTTGATTTAAATCAACATTTCTGCGTTTGTATGCAGGTTCGTTTTCAAGTTCATCAATAGATTTTGAATTATTGTCGATTTTTTTATTTTTCGGATTTTGCAATTGTTTTTTTGCTTTTTCTATAAGCTTCATTCTTTCAAGTGCAAGTTTAATATTTTCTTCTTCATCAGTTTCATTATCTGATTTTGTTTCTTTTTTATGAAGTTTAATTTCATCATCAATATTTTCTGTTATAAAATCATCTTCAACTAACGACTGTTTTGTTATTTGAGGTTTTATTTTTTGTGAAATTAGGTTTAGATCATCATTTGTATAATTTACCTCAAAATCTATATTGTCTGATATAGAATGTTCTGCTATTTTAGATTTATTAACTACCTTTTTTGTATTAGACTTATTTACATATAATTCAGGTATTATATCGGTTTCAAAACCTGTTGCAATAATTGTAACATTTAGTTTTTCACCAAGTGTTTCATCATGATTGTAACCCCAAATAATATCAGCTGTATCACCAGCTTCATTTTGAGCAAATTTAGTAATTTGAATTAGTTCATCTGTTTTTAGTCCAACTTCATCAAATGAAATATTAATAAGTATGTTTTTTGCTCCGGTTATATCGCTATTGTTTAAAAGTGGCGATTTTAATGCTTCTTCAACAGCTTCTTTAGCTCTGTTTTCTCCTTCTGCTTGGCCTGAACCCATTATTGCAACACCGCTGTTTGCCATAACAGTTTTAACATCAGCAAAATCTACATTTACATGTCCTTTTTTTGTAATTATTTCTGCAATTCCCTTTGCTGCAACAGTTAAAACATTATCCGCTTTTGAAAATGCTTCTGCAATTTCAAGTTCGCCATATATTTCACGTAGTCGCTCGTTATTTATAACTAACAGTGAATCAACGTGTTTGCTGATTTCTCTAACGCCTTCAATTGCTTGATTTATTCTTTTTTTACCTTCGAACATAAAAGGAATAGTAACAATTCCAACTGTTAAAATTCCTAAATCTTTAGAAGCTTTTGCAATTATTGGTGCAGCTCCTGTGCCTGTACCGCCTCCCATTCCTGCAGTTATGAAAGTCATTTTTGTATTATTACCTAATACTTGTAGAATATCATCTAAATTTTCTATTGCTGCTTCTTTGCCTCTTTCTGGTTGGTTTCCTGCTCCAAGGCCTTCTGTTAATGTTTGGCCCAGATGAATTTTTATTTGAACTGGGCTTATTGCCAAGGCTTGTTGATCCGTGTTACAAACAACAAAATCAACATCAGTAATACCTTGCTTAAACATGTGGTTAACAGCATTGCTTCCACCACCACCTACACCAATAACTTTTATTATCGATGATTTATCTGCAGGCAAATCAAAGGGTAATAAATCTTCCATGATTACTGTTTTTTTATTAATATTCTTTTTTAGATAATTTAAAATTACATTTTAAATCCTTTATCATCAAATAGATTTTGGAATTTTTCTTTTAAAAAATCCATTATTTTTTCATTTTTAGTTTCAATATGTTCTTGATTATCAGTATCTTCGTCTTCGTCTTCAATTGTTTTCTTTTTTTCAAGCATAATATTTTTTCCAGATTCTTTTTCGATATTATATCCACTTAAAAGAAGACCTATACTTGTTGAAAAAATAGGTAAATTTATTTCATTATCTTCAATTGCAAGACTAATATTTGGATAACCAATATTAACATCTTGGCTCGTTTTGTAACTCATTAATTGACGAATATGTTTTAATAAAGCACCACCTCCTGTTATTGTAATTCCTGCTCCTAATTTTTCCGCATATCCTGAGTTATCAATTTCATAGCTCATAAAATCAATAATCTCGGCCATCCTGGCTTCAATTATTTGAGATAAGAATTTTAAAGAAATCATTTTTGGTTCTCTTCCTGATATTCCTGGCACTGAAACGACCTGATCTTCTGGAGCTGCTTCTCCTAGAGCTGTTCCAAATTGAACTTTTATTTTTTCAGCCTGACGATGAAGTATTGAGCATCCTTCTTTGATATCTTTTGTTATTATATCGCCACCAAAAGGGATAACTGCTGTATGACGTAAAATTCCATCATAATAAATTGCAATATCTGTTGTTCCGCCACCAATATCAACCATGGCAACTCCAATTTCTTTTTCATCTTCGGTTAATACTGCTGATGAAGAAGCCAAAGGTTCAAGTACCATACTTTTTACTTTTAATCCGGCTCTTTCTATGCATTTATAAATATGCTTTGCTGATGAAATTTCTCCAACTACAATATGAAAGTTAGCTTCTAATCTTTTACCGAACATTCCAATTGGTTTTTTTACACCACTCTCATTATCAACAGTATAGCTTTGTGGGATTACGTGAATTATTTCATCACCAGCTTCTAAAGCTATATTATTCATGTCGTTTAAAAGTTCATCAATATCTGATTGTTTTATTTCATTATCAGTAGATTGAATATATTTGGAATGCCTGTTTTTCATGCTTTTAATATGCTGTCCTGCTATTCCAACATAAACTTCTTTAAATTTAAGCTTAGATGCTTTTTCTGCTTGTTCAACAGCCTCTTGAATTGCAGTTGTTGTTTCTTCAATGTTTAAAACAACACCTTTTTTTACACCTTTTGAAATGCTTTTACCCATTCCTAATATTTTAACTTTTCCATTATCTGATACAGTGCCAATTATGGCCACAATTTTTGTAGTTCCTATATCAATTGCTGCAATTATTCTTTCTTTCGGCATTGTTGCTTTTTCATTTAAACCATTATCTGTATTTGATGCTTGTGTGTATTCCATTTTTCCGAATTTATAAGTTTCTTATTACTTTTTTACACAAATAACCTGATTTTTATATTTTAAATTTATCTCTTTATAATTATTAATGTTTTCTACTGAAAATCCATTTTTATATATTGTTTCTAATTTTATGAATTTTTCTTCAAAATCTTCAATATTTCCTATTATTATAGTTTGATTTCCTACCAATGGTATTATTTCAAATTCATTTTCATTGTTAATATAAATTTGTTGAATTTGAGCATTCCAAAGTTCATTGTTTTTTATAAAGTTTGCTAATGTAAATATGTCGTTTAATAGTTTTATGTCTTTATTTATAATTTTATAATTTGTTATGTTTGTTATTGTATCAAAATCAGGACTAAAATTAATATTACCTGTTACAATTGGTAAACGAGGTATAAAATTTTTTGAAATTGGTAAAATGACTCCATTTTCGCTAATATAAAAGCTTTTTCCATATTTATTAATAATCCTTATAATTGGTTTTCTTTGATATAATTCTACATTAAGCTCACCATTTATTTTTTTATATACTTCTGCAGATTTTACGAAATGTTGAGTACTAATTTTTTTTTCTAATTCAGCTACATTTATTTCATCTAATTTTTTTCCAAGTACTTTTTGGTTTTCAGGATCAATTATTTTTAAAATTTCTTGTTTACTAATAAACTTATCAAGAATTGTATCCTTGTATGTTATGTTTATTGAAGTGCACAATGCATTTTTTTGTTTATTGTTAATAAATCCAAATACTGCAATAAAATATGCTGCAAAGATAATCCAAAATAATATGTTAATATATTTTTTCAATATTAATGGCTTTATTTAAAATTTTCTTTAATCGGTTTAACTATTTTATCTATATTGCCTGCACCCATTGTTAATAAAACTTCAAGTTTTTTTTGGTTTAGTACTTCAATAATATCTTCAAGTTTACACATCATTTTTGTTTTAAGATTTACTTTATCAAAAATAATTTTAGATGTAATACCTTCAATTGGTTCTTCTCTTGCAGGATAAATATCCAATAAAATTAATTCATTAAGTAAATCAAGACTAGCTGCAAATTCGTCAACAAAATCTCTGGTTCTGCTAAAAAGATGAGGTTGAAAAATTCCGGTAAGTTTTTTACCCGGAAATAAATCTTTTATAGAAGTAATAAATGCTTTTAATTCAGCAGGATGATGCGCATAATCATCAACATATATAATATGTTCGGTATTTATCTGAAAATCAAATCTTCTTTCAACTCCAGTAAAAGATTCAAGATTTTTTTTTATTGTTTTTTCGTCAATTCCTAATAAATGCGCTAATGAAATTGAAGCCACTGCGTTTTCTGCATTAACTTTTCCTGATACACCGGATGTAAAATTTTTCATAGTGCCAAATGGTGTTATTAAATCGAAACAATATTGACC
The DNA here is from genome assembly GCA_016937695.1 of Bacteroidales bacterium. Lineage (GTDB taxonomy): Bacteria > Bacteroidota > Bacteroidia > Bacteroidales > NBLH01 > NBLH01. Next base: position 30,583 of record JAFGWC010000052.1, on the reverse strand, counting down.
TTTTTTATTTGTACTTAAATTTTCTGCATAAAAGTCAGCTTTTTCTTCTAATGAGTATGAATATGATTTTTTAGGAAAACATTTTTTATCCAAAATCAATCCTTTTTTATAAACTAATATTCCGTTTTTATCAATTTTATCTATAAATTGATTAAAAGTATCTATTAAGTTATTCTTGTTTTCATAAATATCCAAATGGTCTGCATCTGTAGAAGAAACAAGTGCTATATAAGGATTTAATTGCAAAAAAGACTTATCGTATTCATCTGCTTCAACTACTGCAATTGTATTATTATCGTCTTTGTTTGGCAGAATTAAGTTTGAGAAATAATTTTTTGAAATTCCACCTAGAAAAGCTAAGCATTCGAAAGTTGATTGTTTAATAATATGTGCTGTATTTGTTGAAATTGATGTTTTTCCATGAGTGCCTGCCACTGCAACGGTTTTATAATTATTTGAAATTAATCCTAAAATTTCAGCTCTTTTGTAAATACTGTAATTGTTTGATTTAAAGTAACTTAACTCGTTATGATTTTTAGGAATTGCAGGAGTATAAATAATTATAGATGTTTTTGTTGATGATAAAATTTCTTTTGAAATAATATTTATATCGTCTGTATAATGTATTTTAATTCCTTCAGTAACTAATTGTTTTGTTAAATTAGTCTCAACTCTGTCATATCCGGAAACATTTTTTCCAATATGGTTAAAATATCTAGCAAGTGCACTCATGCCGATACCGCCAATTCCCAGAAAATATATATTTTGGATATTATTTAAATTCATCGTTTAAAAAAATTACAATATTAATTATTTACTATTAAATCAAAATCTTCATTAAGCTGTTTTATTCTTAAATCATCTTGTTTTCTTTTTAAAAATTCAGCTTCTATTTGAATAATTACATTAAATCCTTTTGATATTCTATTAATTTCTTCTTCTATTTTTATTTTTTGGGTTTCTTTTTCTTTTATAAGTTTTAATTTATATAGATTTATCTGAACAGCTTCATTTTTAAAAGGTTCGTTTAACAATTTAGCAACTTCGAAAGAGTTAAAATTGGAATTTGATATTTTTTTAATTCCTGATTTATACTCTTGAAAATTATTCTCGAGAAAAAGAAACCATTTTGTTGATTCACTCTCCCAAAGGTCTGAGTATATGTCTGTTAGTTCGAAAACAGCATATCCTGCATCATATTTTCCTGAGTTTATCTGTTTTTTTAATCTTATTAATCTGTCTGAATTATTTTCTGATAAATTAATAGAATCTAAAGAGTTACAAGAATTGTTTATTTTAGATTGCAAATTAGATTTATTGGTTGAAAAGTTATTATCCAAGTCTAAATTATATGCTAAATAAACTTTTCGTAATGACAAAAAAGCATTTGATTTTTTTATGTTTTCAAGCTCATTAAACTCATCATATTTATACTCCATTATATAAGTTTCTGGAGAATTATCAGTTAAAATATTAATGTATTCACTATTATAATTCTGGTCGTTAACTGCTTTAGTAAGACTATTAAAAGTGTTTATTACGTGATTACACAACTCAATACCATTATTAGTTAACTTAATCTTGCTTTCATTTTTGTTTGTTGATGAGCAAGAACTTAGTAATATTATAGATAAAACTAATATTACAGATGTTTTTTTTATAATTTTTTTCATTTCACAGAATTTTACATGACAAAAATAAATAATAAAATACAAAATGACAAGTATAATGTATATTTATATAAATATAATTTAATTTTTTTTCATTTGCAAATTTTAATCAATTGATATTTAAGTATTTATAATTACGTTAATAAATTAAAAATTTCTTTTGCAATTAACTTATCAGAATCTTTAATTGCCATTTTAGATATATTTGCGTTCAATTTTTCAATTAATTCTTCATCTTTTATTAATTCTATAGCTTTCGGAATTAGATTTTCAAAAGCATCTTCATCTTTTATTAAAATTGCTGCATTATTGTTTAAAAGAGCAATTGCATTTTTTGTTTGATGGTCGTCGGCAACATTTGGAGAAGGAACTAAAATCGATGCTTTTGAAACAATGCAAAGTTCAGAAATAGTTCCGGCGCCTGCTCTAGAAATAACTAAATCAGTAACAGAATAAGCATATTCCATTTTATTTATAAAATCAAAAATTTTTAAATTATTTATATCTTTATTTTCTATTGCTTTTTTTGAAATATCGTAATAATATTTTCCTGTTTGCCAGATAAATTGGAAATTGGAATCTTTAATTAAATCCAATTTATTTATTACAGCTTCATTTATTGATTTAGCTCCACCGCTTCCTCCAAGAATAAGAACTGTTTTTTTATTTTCATTTATATCAAAATATTTATATGCTTCTTTTTTATTTATTTCAGATTTATACAAAATCTCTCTGACAGGATTACCAGTTTTTACAATTTTTTCTACAGAAAAGAATTTATCCATATTATCGTAAGCAACACATATTTTTTTTGCTTTTTTTGAAAGTAACTTATTAGTTACGCCCGCAAAAGAGTTTTGTTCTTGCAATAGAGTAGGTATTTTAAGTAAACTAGCCACGTAAACTACTGGTGCACTGGCATATCCGCCAACTCCAATTACTGCATCCGGTTTAAATTTTTTAATTATCAAATAAGATTTAATAATGCTTATAAATAAATTAAACAGAACAATGATATTAGAAAAAGTAAATTTTCTTTCAATTCCTCTAATTGGCAATCCTTTTATTTTGTATCCGGCAGTAGGCACTTTTTCCATTTCAATTTTACCTTTTGCACCAACAAATAAAATTTCTGTATTATTTTCCATTTCCATAATAGCATTTGCAATAGAAATTGCCGGGAAAATATGTCCTCCTGTTCCACCTCCGCTTATTATGATTTTTTTATTTTTCAAATTGTTAAAGTTTTGATTATAAATAGATTGAAGAATCTTCTGCTAATCCGGTTTCTTCATTAATTTCTATTTCATTGTTTTTATTATTTTGAATTTCTTTACTGATATTTAAAATAATTGCTAAAGATGCAAATGTTGTTAACATTGATGTTCCACCTTTACTTATTAATGGTAAAGTTTGTCCTGTAACCGGAAATAAATTAACTGCCACCATCATATTTGTAAAAGCCTGAATTACTAAATTAAGACTTAATCCAATTGCTAAAAGAGCAGGGAAAGTCATTGAACTTTCTTTTGCAATTACTCCAACTCTGTAAAAAATAAATAAATATGAAGCTAAAACTAAAATAGCTATTAATGAACCTAATTCTTCAATAATTATTGCAAAAATAAAATCAGAATGTCCAGAAGATAAAATGTATTTAACACTACTATTTCCGGGTCCTTTACCAATAATTCCTGAGCTTGCAATTGCTGATTTTGCAGTTATTGTCTGTTGATTTATTCTGATATCTTCACTTTGAAAGTTTTTAAATCTGGAAATGCCTGTTAAAACTCTACCTTTATAAGGTGTAACTAGTGCAATTAAAACTGCAAATGTTAATATTGCCATCATAATTCCTATAAATTTCAGTAAAGTCTTAATTGGAATTCTGCCAATAAACATTAAAATCAGTGAAGAAAGAAATAATAAAGCTGCTGTTGATATATTTTCAGGAAAAATCAAAGCAGTTATAATAATTATTGGCCAAATTAGATTTTTATATGCAATATTTAAACTTTCTTCAGATTCTTGATGCATGGAAAGAATTCTGGCGATGTATAAAATCAATCCAAACTTCGCAAAATCAGATGCTTGTATTCCAAATCCAAATATATTTACCCACCTTTTTGCATCATTATTATCAGTTCCTTTAATTAATGTGTATAATAATAATAAAATTACCAGAACAATAAAAACTTGAGATAAACTAAAATAGACTTTGTATGAAATTTTATGTAAAAATATTATTAAAATATATCCTACTATAATAAAAGTAATATGGTTAAGTATAATTGAGCTTGTATTGTTTATTCCCTTGTTAAAAGCTAAATTTCCTATGGAGCTATAAACTGAAACTAAAGAAATTATAGTTAAAAATACTATAACTGCCCAAATTCTTTTATCGCCTTGAAAATATTTTGACAATATTTCTTTCATCTTTTGAAGTTTACTATAGTTTTCTTACAGCTTCTTTAAATTTTCTACCTCTGTCTTCATAATTTTCAAATAAATCAAAACTTGCACATGCAGGCGAAAGTAAAACTGTATCTCCTTCACTTGCAATATGATAAGCTTTATTTACAGCATCGCTCATAGAATTAGAATCTATTATAGGAACAATTTTACTAAAAGCGTCATGTATTCTGGAATTATCTTTCCCAAGTGCAATTATAGCCTTCACTTTTTCATTCACAAGCTCTTTTAAAATTGAATAATCGTTTCCTTTATCAATACCTCCCAATATTAAAACAGTAGGAGTTTCCATGCTTTCGAGCGCATACCAACTTGAATTTACATTTGTTGATTTAGAATCGTTAATAAAAAGAATACTTCTAACTTTTATAAATTTTTCTAATCTGTGTTCAACTCCTTTAAAGTCAGCCAGACTTTCTCTGATATCCGGATTTTTAATATCCAAAATTTTTGCTGATATACTTGCAGCTAAAGAATTGTACAGATTATGTTTTCCTTGTAATGCTAAATCGTGAATGTTCATTTCAAATGAATTGTTGTTAAAATTAACTGATAATTTATCGTTTTCTATAAAGCCACCTTGTTGTGGCTTTGTATATATTGAGAAGGGGATATTTTGCTGATGAAATTTTATTTTTAATAGTCTGTCAATTATTGCCTGATCATCTGTATTGTACAAAAAATAACAAGAACTGTCTTGTTTTTGAATAATTTTAAATTTTGAATCTACATATTTTGAAAAATCATTATTATACCAATCCATATGATCGGGTGTGATATTTAATAATATTGCTATATCTGCCTTAAATTCAAACATATAGTCTAATTGAAAACTACTTAATTCCAAAACATAATAGTCGTAATTAAAATTAGCAACCTGTAAAGCAAAACTATTACCTACATTTCCACCAAGCCCAACATTTAATCCGGCTTTTTTTAATGTATGATAAATCAACATCGTAGTTGTTGTTTTACCATTACTGCCTGTAATACATATTTTTTTTGCATTTGTATATCTTGCAGCAAATTCTATTTCAGAAATCAAACTAATATTTTTTTCTTTAATTTTTTTTATAATTTCAACTTTATCAGAAATTCCAGGACTTTTAATTATTTCATCTGCATTAAGAATTATTTCTTGGCTATGTTTATTTTCCTCCCATTTTATTTTATTTTTATCTAATAATTTTTTGTATTTATCTTTAATTGCCCCAAAATCAGAAACAAAAACATCAAAGCCTTTTTTTTGAGCTAAAATTGCAGCGCCAGTTCCACTTTCGGCTGCTCCAAGTATGACTAACTTTTTTTTCATTTGCAAATTTCTGATTACTAGTTGTTTATATTATGATATATGATTTCTCTATCTGATTTTTAATGTAATTATTGTTACAATTGCCAATAAAATTCCTATTATCCAAAATCTAATTACAATTTTAGATTCGGGATAACCAAGTTTTTGATAATGGTGATGCAAAGGCGCCATTTTAAAAATTCTTTTTCCTTCACCGTATTTTCTCTTTGTATATTTGAAATATGCAACTTGAATCATTACAGACAGATTTTCCATTAAAAAAATTCCACAAAGTATTGGAATTAATAGCTCTTTTCTAACTAGTATTGCAAAAACAGCAATAATTCCACCGAGTGTTAGGCTGCCTGTATCTCCCATGAAAATTTGAGCAGGATAGGAATTGTACCATAAAAAACCTATTGTTGCACCAATTATAGCACTTGCAAAAATCACTAATTCACTAATTTTTGGAATATACATTATGTTTAAGTAGCTGGAATAGATTATGTTACCAGATAAATATGCAAATATCCCAAGTGTAATAACGCTTATTGATGAAACTCCTGTAGCTAGCCCATCAAGGCCATCGGTTAGGTTTGCGCCATTTGAAACTGCTGTGATAATAAATATTGTAATAATTATAAAAATAAACCATGCTGCTTGCTGTTTATATTTCCCTAAAAACGCAACTAAATATGCATAGTCAAATTCATGACTTTTTACAAATGGAATAGTTGTTTTTGTCGATTTCACCCCAATTTCTTCAATATTTTCAATATTTGATGATAGCGGTTTTATTATACTTAGTTCACTTTTTATTGAGTCAGTAAGAATTGGTTTTTCTCTTATAACTATATCATCACTTAAATACATTGTTAAACCAACAATAAGCCCTAAACCTACTTGTCCAATTATTTTAAATCTTCCTGATAATCCTTCTTTATTTTTTTTGAAAACTTTTATATAATCATCAACAAATCCAATTATCCCAAGCCATAAAGTGGTAATTATCATTAATATAACATAAATATTGTGCAGTTTTGCAAAAAGCAAAGTTGGAATTAAAATCGAAATAATTATAATTATTCCACCCATTGTTGGTGTGCCAATTTTTTGATATTGTCCTTCAAGACCAAGATCACGAACTACTTCGCCAATTTGTTTTTTTTGTAAATAACGGATTATTTTTTTCCCGTAAATCATTGAAATTATCAATGATGTAATTATTGCCAAACCAGAACGAAATGAAATGTATTGAAACATCCCTGCTCCCGGAAACCCAAATTTGTTTAAGTATGTAAATAAATAATAAAACATTTATTTTTTTTAATTATTAATAATTTCCATTTGTTCTTCAAACACTATTTTATCGTCAAAATAAAATCTTTCGCCCATTATTTCCTGATAATCTTCATGTCCTTTGCCTGCAATTAAAATTATATCGCCTTTTTTGGCAAAAAGGCAAGCAGTTTTAATAGCTTCCTTACGGTCAGTAATTCTTATAACTTTTTTTCTATCAGATTGTTCAATCCCTCTTTCCATATCATCAAGTATGCTTGTAGGAGGCTCTGTTCTAGGATTGTCTGATGTTAAAATAAGTTTATCGCTATAATTGACTGCTACCTTCGCCATAATAGGTCTTTTAGTTTTATCTCTGTTTCCGCCTGCACCAACAACTGTAATTAGTGTTTGCTTTTCTGTTTTTATTTTAATAATGGTTTCTAAAACATTTTTTAATGCATCAGGTGTATGAGCATAATCAACAATTCCGGTAATTCCATTTATTTGAATTGTTTCAAATCTGCCAGCAACAGGTTTTAATTCACTAATTCCTTTAAGTATTTCTTCTTTGTTTAATCCGCAAAGAGATGCTGTTGAATAAACAGCAGTTAAATTTGAAGCATTAAAATCACCTGTAAACCTAGTCCATAATTCAATATTATTTATTGATATTAATGTACTGTCGAAATGGCTTTCAATAATTTTTCCTTTATAATCGGCATCTGATTTTATTGAATAAGAATATTTTTTAGAAACAGTATTTTGTTGCATTATTTTACCGTTTTTGTCATCATTATTTATAATCGAAAATGCCGATTTTTCAAGATTATCAAAAAAACTCTTTTTAGTATCCAGATAATTTTTAAATGTTTTATGATAATCGAGATGGTCATGAGTTAAATTTGTAAAAACTGCTCCTTTAAACTCTATTCCGCCTATTCTTTTTTGTGATATTGAATGCGAACTTACTTCCATAAAACAGTATTCACAATTGTCTTTAATCATATCTGAAAACAGGCTGTTTAACATTATTGCATCGGGAGTTGTATGTGTTGATTTAATTTTTTTATTTCCGATATAATAAGCAATAGTTGAAACCAAACCTGATTTATAACCTAAATTATTGAATAATGTATATAATAATGTAGCAATTGTTGTTTTTCCGTTTGTGCCAGTTATTCCAATTATTTTTAAATTTTTTGATGGATTTTCAAAATAGTTTGAAGCAATTTGAGATAAAGCGCTATTTGTATCATTTACAAATATATACGTTATTTTTTCATTTAAGTTATTTGGGATTTTTTGACAAATAATTGCTATTGCGCCTTTATTTATTGCTTGATTAATAAAATCGTGACCATCAGATAATTCGCCTTCAATAGCAACAAAAGCATCATCTTTTTCAACTTTTCTTGAATCAAGTTTAATTGAAGAAATATTTATGTCAAGGCTACCTAAAGCATTGATGTAATCTATGTTTTCTAATATGTTTTTTAATCTTTTCATTATCCTAGCGACAGCAAAATTCTTTGATTTTTTTTAATTTCAGTTCCTGGCTCTATAGATTGTTCTTTTATAGAACCTTTGCCTTTAACAATTACATTTAAGCCTAAATTTTCTAATATATAAAGTGCATCTTTTAATCCCATTCCAACAACAGTTGGTATTTTATTTTTTGATATAAATCTATTCTGATATTCTACTTTTTTATTTATAGAGCTTGTTATTACCCATGCAGAGCGAATATCTTTTTTACCTATTACAGGAGTTTTCAAATAATTTAAAACAAAATCGATATCGTTAATATTTCCTGTTTTTGTATTTGGTGCGTATTTTAAAGCATTATATTTTGATGTTTTTGTTTTGTTTTTCCATATATCGCTGCTAACATATAATTTATCAGCCACTTTTTTAAAAACAGGAGCTGCAACTATATTACCATAATATCTTCCTTTATCCTGAGTTTTAAGAATTACGATACATGAATAAACTGGATTATCTGCGGGAAAATATCCTACAAAAGAACCATAATGTGATTTTACTTCATTGTCATTACTTCTGTATCCATTATTTCTATCCGGTACTTGAGCTGTCCCGGTTTTTCCTGCTATTCTGTATCTTATGTCATAAATATTAGAAGCCGTTCCGTTTTTTACTACACCTTCAAGTAATATTTTTGCTTTTTCTAAAGTTGAGTTAGAACAAATTGAACTGTTTATTGTTCTAGTTTTAAATTCTTTTATAATTTTTCCGTGTTGTTTTAATGATTTCACAAAAATTGGGCTTATCATTTTTCCATTATTTGCAACTGCATTATAAAAACTTAAAATCTGCAAAGGTGTTAATTCAACTTCATATCCAATTGATAAAAAAGGCAAACTTACACCTGACCATAAACCATCACCAGGATATCTTATAATTGGCGGCTTTTCACCTTTTATTTGCAAACCTAGTTTGTCGTTTAGGTTCATAGAATATAATCGTTTCACAAAATCTGTTTGATTATTTTTGTAATATTTATTAATAATCATTGACATTCCAACATTTGACGACTTTTCAAAAACCTTTTTTACATTTAATGTCCCATATCCATGTCTTGTTGATTCTTTAATATCTACACCATAAAAAGTAACATATCCTTTTGAACCAGTTTCAACTATTTCGTTAAGGCTGATATGATTATCTTCAAAAGCAGCTATTAATACTGGAAGCTTAAAGGTTGAACCTGGATTAATAGGAACGCCAACTGCTAAATTATATGCTTCGGAATAGGTGTCATTTTTGTTTCTAACCAAATTAACAATTGCTTTTACTTCGCCTGTTTTAACTTCCATTAATACTAATATGCCGGTATCTGCCTTAAATTCAGTGCATTGCTTTAAAAGTTCTTGATGTGAAAAATCTTGTATATTTATATCAATAGTTGAAACAACATCGTTGCCTCTAACAGAATTATAGTAATCGTCGTCAAAAACAGGAACCCACTTACCAGATATGTTTTTATGTAATCTTTTTGGCTGTTTGCTTATTAATTCATTATTAAATGCGCCTTCAATTCCAACATCATTACCATAATTTGAATATCCAATTGTTCTTGAGGCTAATATACCGTTTGGTAAAATTCTTTTATCTCTACTAAAATAAATATATCCTCCTTCAAACGAACTTAATTTAAGAATAGGGTATGTTTTAAACCTTTTGTGCTCTGCATAATTTGCATCTTCTTTAATAAGGTAATGTCTGATACTATCTCGCCTCCCTTTTTTTAAATCGTTTAAATATTCCTTTTTTGATTTATATCCAGGAAATTTTGATAATGAATCTGCTAAAGCTTCTACATATTTATTAAAAGTCGAATCTTTTAGTCCGTTTGACACTAAATCTAATCTTGTTTCATATACTGGTTGAGAGATTGCAAGTATTTTTCCGTTACTGTCGTATATGTCGCCTCTGTCATTATTGGTTTTAAGCATTCTGTATTGAATACTTTTTGTTTTTGCAATCCATTTTTCATTTTGGATATATTGCAATTGAAAAATTCTTATAATTATAATAATAGTAAATATGGCAGTAATTGTAAAAATTATGCTCAATCGAATAACAATATCTTTTTTAATATTAGTGCTCATTTACTGTTATTTATTTTCAATCTTTATTTCAATTGGAGGCGTATCCAATTCATTTAATTCAATATTTCTTTTAACTAAAAGTTTTTTTACCTGAGATTCTCTGCTTAAAATCATTAATTCAGATTCGTTTATTACTGATTGTGCTCTTATTTCTTTTATTTCTTTTTGTGTATTCGAAATTTTAATTATTAAATCTTCAGTTTGATATTTATTATATATATAAATCATTGATAAGCCTACAATAAATAAAATATATAAAAGATGTTTTTTTATTATCTGTTGAGTTAATATACTGCCATTTATAAGTTGTTTTAAAAATGATTCAACATTTTCAGATTTTTTACTGTCGTTTATATTTATATTCTCTTTTTCCAAAGTTTCTAATTTTTTTCTGCAATTCTAAGTTTAGCGCTTCTAGATCTTGGATTTAAAACTAATTCTTCATCACTTGGAATTATTACTTTTCTGTTAATCATATTAAAAGGCGAATCAAAATTACCATATATGTCTTTTTCAACTGTTCCTTCAAAATTCCCGCTTTTTATAAAGTTTTTTACAACTCTGTCTTCTAATGAGTGATAACTTATAACAACCAGTCTTCCTTTTTCGTTTAATATATTTAATGTTGACTCAAGAAGCTCTTTTAGCGATTCTATTTCTTGATTAACTTCTATTCTTAATGCCTGAAATACTTTTGCAAAATATTTATTTTCATTTTTTTTTGGGGTACAATATTCAATAACTTTTAAAAGCTGATTGATTCTATTAATTTCGTTGGTTTTTCTATATTCAATGATTTTTTTTGTTAAAATAGGCGAATTTGTAATTTCACCATATTTTCTAAATATATTTATTAAATCATTTTCATCATAATTATTTAAAATATAAGAGGCAGATATTTTTGCATCTTGATTCATTCTCATATCAATATCGGCATCTGCTCTAAATGAAAAACCTCTAGTAATTTCATCAAAATGATATGATGACACTCCAAGATCTGCAATTATGCCATCAACTTTATTTATTTTATGATATTTTAAAAAGTTATTTATAAACCTGTAATTACTTCTTACGAATAAAAATCTACTATCTTCAATTATATTGTCTATAGCATCTAAATCCTGATCAAAAGCGATTAAACGCCCTTTTTTTAGTTGTTTTAATATTTCTTTTGAATGTCCGCCGCCGCCAAAAGTAACATCAACATAAGTACCATCTGGCTTAATATTTAAGCCTTCTATGCTTTGGTGTATAAGTACCGGTGTGTGGTATGTTGACATATTTAATTCTTTTAGTATTCATTTAAGCCTCGTTGCTTCCTAATAGTTTTTCTGCTAAAGTCGAGAATTCATTTTCATCAATCATATTAGCATCATAAGCTTGTTTTGACCAAATTTCAATTTTTTTATCCTGACCAGACATATATATATCGTTTTCAATGCCCGCTAATTCCATTAATCTTTTGGGTAAAAGCATTCTATTACTTGAGTCTAGAGTAATTTCTGCGGTTCCTCTGAAATATGCTCTCAATAGTTTGCTGTGTTCTTTATTATATGTATTAAGTTTAGTTCTTAAAATCTCATTTTGTCTTTCCCATTCATCAATTGTATACAAGATTAAACAATTTTCGTAGATGTCTTTTTTTATTACAAATTTTTCCGCAAAAGTATTTTCCATCTGTTTTTTTAAAGCAGATGGAAATAAGACTCTTCCTTTTGAATCTATTTTGCAAAAATATTCACCTATAAAGCTATACATCAACAAATCAATTATTGTTTATAATATTTTGATTATAAGTATCTTAGTTTGTATTTGGTCTTTAATATCAAATAAATAAGCTAATCAAATATATTTCAATTGGTAAAATTAAGGAATATTTTCCATTTTTAAACATTATCTCCCACTTTTTCCCACTTATTTATTGAAAAAGTTTTCAACAATTAATTAATAAGCTATATGATGATATATTATTATAATAAAAAATATTTTTTTTTAAATTTGCATAAAAAATTATTGAATTAATATTTAAAGAAATTTTTGAATGTCGGCAACAAATAATGATAAAAAGGATAAATTATATTTAGATATTGATGCTGTATTTAAGAAAAAAAATCCTTCTGCGTATAGGTTAACACCTAAGTTTTTAATAAATTATTTAAAAAAAATTGCGCATCAGGATGAATTAAATTATATGTTATCAAAATACAATAACCTTTATGGGCTTGATTTTACAGATGCACTTGTAAATTATTTTGAGATAAAAACAACTTTAAAAGGCACACATAATTTACCAAAAGATGGAAGATTTATTTTCGCATCTAATCATCCAATTGGTGGAGTTGATGGTGTTGTTTTTATTAATGTTGTTGGCAAATTATGTGGTCCATCTAAAACTGTTGTAAATGATTTATTGTTAAATATAGAAAATTTCAATCCTCTCTTTGTTGGTGTAAATAAAAAGGGAAGAGCCACAAAACATGATTTAGAACAATTAGATAAAGTTTATGCATCGAATGATCATGTGCTTTTATTCCCTGCAGGTTTGGCTTCGAGAAGAAAAAAGGGAGTGATTGAAGATTTACAATGGAGGCGTTCTTTTATTATTAAAGCTATTGAGCATGAAAGAGATATTATTCCTGTTCATATTACAGGGCAATTGTCAAACTTTTTCTATAATTTTGCAAACTTTAGAGCTTTTTTAGGAATAAAGGCTAATCTTGAAATGTTATATTTGGCTGATGAAACCTTTAAACAAAAAAAAGAAAGCTATACAATTACTTTTGGTAAACCAATTTCATATAAGGTTTTTGATAATTCAAAAGCCAATGAAGATTGGGCACAATTAGTAAAGGAACACGTTTATAAGCTTAAAGATAATGAAGATATAGATTTTAAGTATGATTAGATACAATTTTTGACAGGAAATAATGGATAAACATAATTACAAAAAAATAATAGAACCTATTGATAAAGATTTGCTAATTAGTGAATTATGTATGAAAAGATTTGTTCGAAAAACTAATTATGGAAGCAATGAGATTTATATTTTAAATCATCATAATGCACCTAATGTTTTGAAAGAAATAGGACGATTAAGAGAGCTTTCTTTTAGAATGGCAGGTGGAGGAACTGGGAAGGAATCTGATATTGATGATTACGATATTGCTGAAAATCCTTATCAACAATTAATAGTTTGGGAACCAAATCGTAAAGAAATAATTGGTGGTTATAGATTTTTAATTGGTAATAATATACCTAAAGATAAAGATGGAAATATTAAAATGGCAACAACAGGGCTTTTTGATCTTTCACAAAAATTTATTGATGATTATCTTCCATATACTATAGAACTTGGGCGTTCTTTTGTAAGGCATGAATATCAGGCTAGTACAGTTGGAAGAAAAGGAATGTTTTCTCTCGATAATTTATGGGATGGATTGGGTGCTCTTATTTTAGATAATCCAACTGTAAAATATTTTTTGGGAAAAGTTACAATGTATACTTCATTTAATGGTTATGCTAGAGATTTGATTTTATTTTTCATGAATAAATATTTTAAAGACACCGAAAATCTGGTTTTTCCAAAAGAAGCAATATTAATTGATACAGATAAAAAAATATTAGGGAATATATTTTCAGGTGAGGATTATAAATCTGACTATAAAATTTTATCTAAAGAAGTTAGAGCAAAGAATGAAGTAATTCCTCCATTATTTAATTCGTATATGAATCTTTCGCCAAACATGAAGGTTTTTGGCACATCTATTAATAATAAATTTGGTGCTGTTGAAGAAACCGGAATTTTAATAACAATAAAGGATATTTATGATTCTAAAAAACACAGACATGTTTCTACTTATAAAATGAAACTTACTTAAAATGTATATTATTAAGTCCGATTTTTAATTTCGGGCTTATATTTTTTACAATTATAAAACACATTAAAGTATTGCTAATAAGCTCTTTGAGTTCTTCCTTCTATATAGTTTATAAATGAATTGTTAACAACTTTGTTTCCGCCTGGTGTTGGATAATCGCCTGTGAAATACCAATCGCCTTTATCGTTTGGACAGGCGATATGTAGATTTTGAATATCTTGATAAATAATATCCACATCTGCCTTTATATTTTTGTCTTTTAGCATTTGGCTGATTTTTTTTGATATCTCTTCAGGAGTGAAAGGTTCGTAAATCTCTTTTACATAATTTTTTATTTGTTCTTTTGGAAAATATTGCTGAGCTTTTGATTTTTTAAAAACTTCATTAATGATATTTTCTTTGCCTGTTTCTTTTAACAGCTGAATTGCTGCTTTAAATGCAATAAAATCACCAAGTTTTGCCATGTCAATACCATAGCAATCGGGATATCGTAATTGTGGCGATGATGAAACAATAATAACTCTTTTTGGGCCTAAACGGTCTAGAATTTTTAATATGCTTTTTTTAAGAGTAGTGCCTCTAACAATTGAATCGTCTATTATAACTAAAGTGTCGGTGCCTTTCTTTATTGTTCCATATGTGATGTCATAAACATGTTCAACCATATCGTCTCTGCCATCATCCTGAGTGATAAAAGTTCTCATTTTCACATCTTTAATAGCAATTTTTTCTACTCTTGGTCTGTGTTTTAAAATCTGTACTAAAACGTCATCCGTAAGCTTTTCTATATTTTTTGTTATTTCATCTTTTTTCTGAATTGCTAAAAAGTTTTCTACTTCTTTAATCATTCCATAAAAAGCTGTTTCTGCAGTATTTGGAATATATGAAAAAACAGTATTATCTAAATCATTATCAATTAGTTCTAGTATTTTTGGAACAATAAGTTTACCTAAGTTCTTTCTTTCTAAATAAATGTCTTTATCACTTCCTCTTGAAAAATAAATTCTTTCAAATGAACATGATTTTCTTTCAAGTGGTTCTCTTATAAGTTTTTGGCTTATATCGCCATTCTTTTTAATTATGAGTGCATATCCAGGTTTTACTTCGTTTATATTTTCATAATCTTTATTCATAACTGTTTGTATAACAGCTCTTTCTGATGCCACAACTACTATTTCTTCATCTTTGTAAAAAAATGCCGGCCTTATTCCTGATGGATCTCTCATTACAAAAGAATCACCATGTCCAAGCATTCCTGCTATTGCGTATCCGCCATCCCATCTTTTACTTGATTCTTTTAAAATACTTTGCAAGTCAATATTTTCTTCAATTTTAGGGCTTATTTCTTTTTTTGAGTATGCTCTGCTTTTATATAAATTGTAAAGAGCTTGATTTTCTTCATCAATAAAATGGCCAACATTTTCAAGAATAGTAACTGTATCTGAATAATCTTTAGGGTGTTGTCCTAAATTAACAAGGCTCTCAAATAGCTCATCAACATTAGTTAAATTAAAATTGCCTGCCATTACAAGATTTCTCGATTTCCAATTATTTTCTCTCATTACCGGATGCACATTTTCAATGCTATTATTTCCAAAAGTGCCGTATCTTAAATGTCCTAAATATAATTCGCTTGCAAATGGAACATTTTCTTGAACCCATTCCGGGTCATTAATTTTTTCCGGGTTTTCAGCAAAAACCAAATTTATTCTTTGATGAACTTCATCAAAAACTTCTTTAATTGGCATTTCTTGTATCGAACGGCTGCGACTTAAATATTTGCTTCCTGGTTTATTATCAATTTTCAGGCTAACTAATCCGGCACCATCTTGTCCTCTGTTATGTTGTTTTTCCATTAATAAGTAGAGTTTATTTAAACCATACATCCATGTTCCATACTTTTCGTGATAATACTTTAATGGTTTTAATAACCTGATAAGTGCAATTCCGCATTCATGTTTAATTTGATCGCTCATTTAATTATTCTATTAACTATTAAAACTTTTATTAAAACAAAGTTCTGGTTTATATTTATGTTCTTACTTAGCATTCTTTAAAATTCGCATCAAAAAACTCATGCTGTTTTGCATAATACTGCCAGATTGGAAATCCAATTAAATAATAATTTATTAATCTGGTTTTTCAATATCCGATTCAACAACCCACGAGTTAGGAAAGCTGTTTGAAATTTTCATTTTGAATGCTTCAGCCTCCAGTTTTGTTCTAAAATTGCCAACTTTAATTTTAAAATATGGTGCATTGTAATCTAAATATGCATTAATATTAGGATATTTTGATAAAAAGGTTGATTTTGCAGAATTCGCTCCAAATCTGGCATTTTTCCCTGAGCCTAAAAATATTTGTACTCGCCATCCTTTTAAAGAATAATTTTCTTTATTTATACTTATATGATTATTTATAATTTTCTGTAAATCAGGATTTTGGTTAATATATACTTGTCCTGCATTACTGCTGTATACACCTGAAAAAATACCCGTTTGGCTCAATTCTACTGTTGATTGAGCATTTCCTAAAATTGCTATAAAATATAATATGCTAATTAAAATAATGTTTTTCATTTAATTATGATTTTAATTTTTAATTAATGGTTTTTTGTAAAAATCTTTATAATTCTTTGTATAGATAAAATAATCCATTCTGGATTTTCTCTGAAAAACAGTTGGCTCAATTTCTCCAATTGGGACAAGCATTATAGATGATTTATTATTACAGATTATTATTTCTGTTTTTCTATCATTTCGATTATCAAATTTTGAACTAAAGTAAAATAAATATTTACCAACCCATTTAATATAAGATTCTTTTCTTTCTATGCTTACTTCTTCATTATATCGTAAAAATTTTAAAGAATCTTTATTATTTATAATTGCTTTTTGAAATTCAACACCATTTAACGGAATTCCGTTTAATGCAGGAATCAAATTCATTTGTCCGTCAAGAAATATCCATTTATTTAAATCTTTTATATATGCTTCTGTAACAACATGTCCGGCAGCAATTTTAATTTTTTCTACAATTTTTGTTTTTAAGCCTAAAGTTCTTGCTGGTATTCCAACGGACTTTAATACTTCGGCTAAAACTATTCCATATTCAACACATCTAAAACTTTTTCCTTCTTTTACTTCATTTAATATTGAAATTGCATCAGATTTTTCAGGCTCATTCGACATACTATGTTCCCATTGTTTATTTGTCCAGGCTAATAATATTAATGCTTTTTCTAAATCGTTACTGATATTTGTTATGAGACTATCGTATTTAAACTCTTTTTTTAGCGAATCTAAATATATATTATCTTGATAATCAGAAAAAACAAAGTTACAATCAGAATATTTAACATCATTATAATTAAAATTTATTTGTTTTATTTTTTTACTTGGTGTTATATTTAATAATGCACACGAAGGCTGTATTAAAATTAAAACAGATAAAGAAAATAAGACTTTTAAAAACTTCATTTTTAGTATATATTTTTGGATTTTTATATGAAAATGAATAATTGCAAAATTAGAAAATAATAAAATATTCAGCTAATCTTTATTAATTTTTTGCAAAGATAATTGCACTATATAATATTTCTGTCGATAAAGATAAGTAAACTTAATTATCTTATTTACTTTTGTAAATTATTTTGAAAAACAAAAAAAATATGGCAGAATTAAGCGAATTAGGCGAATTTGGATTGATAAAACACCTCACAAAAGATATTAAAATAATAAACGAGCAAACAATTAAAGGAGTAGGCGATGATGCTGCTGTTTTAGATTACTCTGATGAAAAAATTGTAATTACAAGCGATTTGCTGGTTGAAGGTGTTCATTTTGATTTGGCATACGTTCCTTTAAAACATCTTGGATATAAAGCTGTAGTTGTTAATATTTCTGATGTTATTGCAATGAATGCAAAACCGCGCCAGATAATAGTTTCGATAGCTATTTCTAACAGATTCGGACTTGAAGCTATAGACGAATTATATAGCGGAATTCATTTAGCTTGTAAAAATTATGGCGTTGATTTAGTTGGTGGCGATACAACAAGTTCAAAACAAGGATTGTTTATTAGCATAACTGCAATTGGTGGTGCCAAACAAGAAGAAATAGTTTACAGAAGTACAGCTAAAGAAAATGATTTAATTTGTGTTACCGGCGATTTGGGTGCTGCATACATGGGTTTGCAATTGCTCGAACGCGAAAATGAAATATTTAAAGCCGATCCGCAAATTCAACCTGATTTAAGTGGCTACAATTATATTTTACAAAGACAATTAAAACCCGAAGCAAGATATGATGTTTGTAACTATCTGAATAACAATAATATAACACCTAATTCTTTGATTGATATTTCTGACGGACTATCATCAGAAATAATGCATATTTGCAATAATTCTAATGTTGGTTGCCAGATTTATGAAGATAAAATCCCTATTAATGATGAAACTATAAAAATGGCAGAAGAATTTGGAATTAATCCTTTAGTTTGTGCATTAAATGGCGGCGAAGATTATGAACTTTTATTTACTGTTGATTTAAATGATTATGAAAAATTAAAAGCTAATAATCAAATATCTGTAATAGGCCATATAACAAAACAAAACCAAGGCACAAATATGATTAGATTAGATAATTCGATTATGGATTTAAGCGCCGAAGGCTGGAATGCTTTTATGAAAAAATGATACACAATTGATTTATTATCAGTTATATATGAAAATAAAAAAAGAAATATCATTTAAATGATATTTCTTTTTTTATAATATATTTATTCATTTATTTTACATCTCTAAAAAGATGAATATCTTTTATATTTGTAACTTTAATATATTCCATTTTTTGACTGTTTTCAGATTTCCCTTTTTTTATGAAAATTTCGGCATATCTTTTATAATCATCATTAAAATTAGAATTTATAAGTAAAATATAACCAATAATTATATTTCCCGCCATTTCAACCAAACCTCTTGCGTGAAATTCAGAATAATCTTTATCACCTGTTTCTTTAACCATCCCAACAGCATTTTCAAAATCATCGGTCATAATAACAAGTTTTCTTTTTAAATAATCAACGTCATCGTTAATTTCTTGTTTTTCGTATTCTTTAATTTGATTTAAAAAGCCTTTATTGTCAACTCCTCTAATTGCCGCAACTACTTGTAGCTGCGACGTTCCTTCATAAATAGAAGTGATTCTTGCATCTCTGTAAATTCTTTCTGCAGGATAATCTTTCATGTATCCTGAACCGCCAAGAACTTGTATTGCATCATAGGCATTTTGGTTGGCATATTCGCTTGCAAAAAGTTTTAAGAGAGGCGTATAAATATCTGCCAGTCGTTGATACATTTTAGCTTCTATCCTTTCCTCAGGTTCTAAATCAGTATGTTTGCCTTTAGCATTAATTAGTTTGTAAATATCTATGTATCTGGCAGTTTCGTATAATAAAGAACGTGCAGCAATAGTTTTAACCTGCATCATAGATAACATTTCATAAACAGCAGGAAACTCAATAATAGCTTTTCCAAATTGTTTTCTATCTTTTGCATAGTTTACAGCTTCTCTAAATGCAGCTTCGCACAAACCAACTCCTTGAGCACCAATTCCTAAACGAGCAGAATTCATAAGAGACATAACATATTTAATAAGTCCCATTTTTCTGTCGCCAATTAATTTTGCAGGAGCATTTGAATAAACTAATTCACAAGTCGGCGAGCCTTTAATTCCGAGTTTATTTTCAATTCGTCTTACTTTTACGGCATTTGAAGTTCTGTCGTACAAAAACATTGATAAACCTCTTGCATCAGAAGTATCTCCCTCGCTTCGGGCAAGCACAAGAGATAAATCGGCATCACCATTTGTAATAAATCGTTTTACACCATTTAAATACCAAGTATCTGTTTCAATATCATAACTTGCTTTTATATCACCTTTAAGGTTAACTGCCTGTAAGTCAGAGCCTGCGTCTGGTTCTGTTAAAGCCATAGCTGCAGAAGCGCCTTTGTTAAAACGAGGTAAATATTCATCTTTCATTTCTTGCGAGGCAAATTCGTTAATTGTTTCTGCACAATCTTGTAATCCCCAAATATTAACAAATCCGGCATCTGCTCTTGTAACAATTTCGGCTGTCATTGTAAATGGAATTAAAGAAAAATTTAAACCACCGTATTTTCTTGGTAATGTCATGCCTATTAATCCTGCATTTTTTAAGGCGTCATAGTTTTGCTGAGTTCCTTTTGCATATATAACTTGGTTATTTACAATTGTAGGTCCTTCTTTATCAACTGATTCTGCATTTTCAGCAATAATATTACCTGATATTTCACCAACAATTTCAAGCACTTTTGCATAGCTGTCCATTGTATCTTCAAAATTAAGTGGTGCATAATCAAATTGCTCTTTGTCTGTATAAATGTTTTCCTTTAAATCAACAATTTTTTTCATTAAAGGGTGATTTAAATGGAAGCTAAGATCTTTATTATCGTTGTAAAAATTTGGCATATCTTATTTATTTTGAGTTCTTTTTATAAAAATGAATTAGTTTAGGTAAAACTTCTGCAACATTTCCATGTATGTTATAATCTGCAATACTGTTAATTGGTGCATTTTTATCTGTATTTATAGAAACAATCATTGCTGATTCTTCCATTCCAACTCTGTGTTGTACTGCACCTGATATTCCACAAGCAATGTATAACTTAGGTCTTACAGTTGTGCCTGTTTGGCCTATTTGTCTTTCATGCTCAATAAATCCTGCATCAACAGCGGCTCTTGAACCACCAACTTCAGCACCCAAAATATTTGCAAGCTCGTATAAAACTTTGAAATTTTCTTTCGAACCAACTCCGTATCCGCCTGCAATAATAATTGAAGCTCCTTTTATATTTATTTTACTTTTCTCGATATGTCGTTCAATAATTTCAAGAACAAAGTCAGTATCAGAAACATAATCAGCAACATTAATTTGTTTTATTTCTCCCTTGTAGGTTTCATTAAAAACTTCCATTTTCATTACGCCTTCTCTAACAGTTGCCATTTGAGGGTGCATATCAGGATTAATAATTGTTGCAATAATATTTCCGCCAAATGCAGGCCTTATTTGATATAGAAGGTTTTTATACTCTTTTTCGTCTTTTTTCACATAATGGTCGCCAATAACTAAGCTTGTGCAATCTGCTGTTAATCCACATCTTAGCGATGATGCAACTCTTGGAGCTATATCTCTTCCAATTGATGTTGCACCGAATAAAACTATTTGTGGATTATTATCGTTTAAAATTTTAGTTACTATTGATGTGTGCGGCAGTGTTAAATATGGATAAAGTCTTTTGTCGTCAGCTAAATGAACTTTGTCTACGCCATATTTATATATTTGTTTGTCAATTTCATTTAAGTTTGAACCGATAACTATTGCTTCAAGCTTACAATTTAATTGTGAAGCAAGGCTTTTGCCTTTAGTTAGAAGCTCTAAACTTACATCTGCAATAATGTTATCTTCTAATTCACAATAAACAAAAACGTTTCTCATTATTTTATTTTTTTATTAAAATCTATTTTATTTTATTTATATTTCATGAAAAAAATAGTATTGTGCTAAATATCAGCCAATTGTATGATTTTCGATTAATTCAATAATAAAACTTTCAAGATCTTGGTCTGTACTTTCTAAGTTTTTGGCTTCTTTTGATTGAAGCACAATATTTTCAATATTTTTAACTTTAGTTGGGGAGCCCGATAATCCCAAATAAGTAATATCAGCTTCAATATCAACAACATTCCATTCAGTAATTTTCAGATATTCTCTATTGTTTATTAAATCTTTAAGTTCATTATTTTCTTCTAATTCAGAATTTGTTCTGGCATGTTTATATTTCATTAAAAACTTAGCGTGTCTTGGTCTGCAATCGTCAGCAGAACTATGCACAGTAATTAATACAGGCATTTGACAAGAAACAGTTTCAACACCTCTTTCAAGTCTTCTTTTAATGATTATTTTGTCTTTATTTATTTCTTTAAGTTCCTCAGCATAAGTTATTTGCGGTATTTTCAATTTTTCAGCAACCTGAGGTCCAACTTGAGCTGTATCGCCGTCAATAGCTTGTCTTCCGGCAAATATCAGATCGTAATCTTTAATTTTTTTTATTGCTTGAGAAATAGCATAAGAAGTTGCAAGAGTATCAGAACCTGCAAATTTTCTATCTGTAATTAAAATGCCATTATTTGCACCTCTGTATAAGCCTTCTCTAATTATTTCTGCAGCTCTTGGCGGGCCCATAGTTAAAACTGTAATTACAGATTCCGGATATTTATCTTTTACTTGTAATGCTAATTCTAATGCATTTAAATCTTCCGGATTAAATATGGCAGGTAAAACAGCTCTGTTAACTGTCCCGTCTTCTTTCATTGCATCCTTACCTACATTTCTTGTGTCTGGAACTTGCTTTGCAAGTACAACGATTTTAAATCCATTCATTTTCTATTATTGTTTAGTTTTGATTGCAAATATAGAATTTTTTGTATACTAAACTAATGCTATTCTTAAATTGGATAAATTTTAATTTCTGTGTATCTAAAAATCAGCCAATTAGCTCATTTACAATATTTTATATGCATGCATAACATCTTTGTTTTTTTGTGATTTTATGATTTTTTCCATCATAAAAATGATTTTTTTTTGATGGAAAAGGCAGAACTATTTTATGATTTTATTTAAAAATTTCAATTAATCTCAATTTTCTTTTGTTATTAAGATATTAATATTTATTTTTGCAAGCCAAAATTTAAGGATTTTCAAGAAAAAATTTAAAAAATATAGCAATGAAAAAAGGTATTCATCCGGAAGGTTATAGATTAGTTGCATTTAAAGATATGTCGAATGAACATACTTTTATTACAAAATCTACAGCTAATTCAAAAGATTCTATTGAAATAGATGGAGTAACTTATCCGTTATTAAAAATAGAAATTTCAAACACATCTCATCCGTTTTATACAGGTAAAATGAAACTTGTTGATACTGCCGGACGTGTTGATAAATTTATGACTAGATACAAAAAACATATTGATGATAAAAAGAAATAATTTTTTTATTTAAGATATTTTAAAAGCTTCGGAATTTTCGGAGCTTTTTTTATTTTATGTATTTGGTAAAATTGATAAATGTTTATAATTTACAATGTTTTTTAGTTTAATTTCATTTTAATAAAAATAATGACAATGAATATTATTTTATTTGATTACATCGATAATTGGGAAAATCTTCTTCCGTTAACTTATACAAGGCCTATTTCTGAAATAAGAGTTGGTATTTTGACTATTAAAGAAAAATGGGAAAAAATGTTTTTGGCAAGTTGCAGTTATTTAACAAAAAGTTATTTGCAAGAAAAATTCAAAATTAAATATTCAAGCGAAAATTTATATGTGAATTCATTGATATTGCCTAATAATGAGATTGTTAACAAATTAAATGATTTAAAATCAAATCAAGTTTTAATATCAAATGAAACAATTGTAGGCTTTAAAAGTAGTGCTGAAATTAGACAAGTAAATAGCGATACAATTAAGGGACTTGAAATCATAAAATTGAATATACAGATTTCAAAAATTAGTTATCCATGGGATATTTTTTCATTGAATGAACAAGAAATAGAAAACGATTATAAATTATTAACAAAAAACAGAACTAGTTCAAATTTAAGTAATTCGAACAGAATTATAGGCGAAAATATTTTTGTAGAAGAAGGAGCTGTTTCTGAATTTGCAATTATTAACGCAAAAGATTCATTTGTATATTTAGCAAAAGATTCTGAAATCATGGAAGGTTCTGTAATTAGAGGTTCATTGGCTTTATGTGAACATTCAACAATAAAAATGGGCGCAAAAATTTATGGTGCAACAACAATAGGACCGCATTCAAAAGTGGGAGGTGAACTAAATAATGTTGTTATTACCGGATATTCAAATAAAGGACATGATGGCTTTTTAGGAAATGCTGTTTTAGGAGAATGGTGTAATTTGGGTGCCGATACAAATAACTCAAATCTAAAAAATAATTATGCCGAAGTAAAAGTATGGAATTATAAAGCTGAGAAATTTATTAAAACAGGTTTGCAATTTTGTGGTTTAATTATGGGTGATCATTCAAAAAGCGGAATTAATACCATGTTTAATACCGGAACTGTTGTTGGCGTTAATGCAAATATTTTCGGTTCCGGTTTTCCACGTAATTTTGTTCCTTCATTTTCTTGGGGCGGTGCACATGGATATACTGAATATACTGTTATTAAAGCTTTTGAAGTTAATCAAAAGGTAATGGAAAGGCGAAATATTGAGTTCGATACAATTGAACAGAATATTTTAAAAGAAGTTTTTGAAATGACTAATAAATATAGAAAATAGTTTTTTTTCTTTTTATAATTGATTATTTATGCCATTTTTTCAAATATTCCATTTGGCATAAGTATTGACCAACAGAAATGGTTAATTATAATTATTCGTGAATAAGTATATTCTTAAGTGTAAAGTGCTGATTGTTAATATAAAAAAATATTTTCTTTATATATTGCAGACACAGAAGCTCGAGCTTTTAAATAAATTTGAATAAAAATAATCAAAACTCAGGAAATTAAAAGATTATAGTTGTTATTTATTAACTAAAGAATTATTTACATTAAAATTTATTTCAAAATAAGCGACAAAATGTCTTTTCTATGTAGATTTTGTCATAATTTAAAATTAGCTGTATAAATTACAGAAAAAAATATGGATTTTAGAAAAAAACAAAATATGGACGATTTATTATTTTCGGGAGCTCTCGAAAATGGTTCTGATTTTATTCCAATAATGTCTGAGAATGAAGAAGATGATATTAATGGCTCAAATATTCCCGAGATATTGCCAATTTTAACATTAAAGAACACAGTGTTATTTTCAGGCGTTATAATACCTATTGCCGTTGGAAGAAAAAAATCAATACGACTTATAAAATCAGTATATAAAAAAGAGAAGCTGATTGGTATAATAACTCAAAAAGACTCAAAAATTGATGATCCGCAAAAAGAGGATTTGTACGAGATAGGAACGATGGCACAAATTGTAAAAGTGCTTGAAATGCCTGATAATTCCACAACTGTTATTATACAAGGATTAAAGCGTTTTAAAATTGATGAATATGTAAGAGAAAAACCTTATTTTCAAGCTAAAGTATCTGAATTAGCAGATATTTTTCCGGCGGCAAAAGACAAGGAATTCGAAGCTATAACTACATCTTTAAAAGAAACAGCTATTGATATCATCGATCTTTCTTCTCATATTCCTAAAGAGGCAGTTTTTGCAATAAAAAATATTGAAAGTCCTAGATTTTTGATAAATTTTATTTGTTCAAATAGCGATTTATTGCCTGTTGATAAGCAAAAACTTCTTGAAATTGATGATTTAAAGAAAAGAGCAATTTCTCTTTTAGAACATTTAGCTACTGAGGTTCAAAAATTAGAGCTTAAAGATAATATCCAATCTAAAGTTAAATTAGAATTAGATCAACAACAAAAAGAATATTTTCTAAACCAGCAGATTAAAGCTATTCAGAATGAACTTGGAAAAGACCCAATTGATATTGAAATAGAAGAACTTAAAAAGAAAGCTAAAAAGAAAAAGTGGGGAAAAGATGCTAAAGAGATGTTTAACAAATCTATAGCAAAAATTCAAAGAACTAACTCAGCATCACCTGAATATGGAATTGAATTGAGTTATTTGCAAACACTAGTCGAATTACCTTGGAACTTTTATACAAAGGATAATTTTGATTTAAAAAGAGCTGAAAAAATACTTGATGAAGATCATTTTGGTTTAGATAAGGTCAAAGAAAGGATTTTAGAACATCTTGCAGTTTTGAAATTAAAAGGTGATTTAAAAGCACCAATTTTATGTCTGTTAGGCCCTCCGGGAGTCGGTAAAACTTCTCTTGGAAAATCAATAGCTACTGCAATTAACAGAAAGTATGCACGAATTTCGCTTGGCGGTTTGCACGATGAAGCTGAAATACGTGGACATAGAAAAACCTACATCGGCGCAATGCCGGGAAGAATAATTCAATCTATTAAAAAGGTTAAATCTTCAAATCCTGTTTTTATTTTGGATGAAATTGATAAAGTTGGTAATGATTTTAGAGGCGATCCATCATCAGCATTATTGGAAGTGCTTGATCCTGAACAAAATATAGCATTTTATGATAATTATCTTGAATTAGAGTATGATTTATCTAAAGTAATGTTTATTGCAACAGCAAATACTTTAGGTCCTATTAATCCTGCGTTAAGAGATAGAATGGAAATAATTGATATCAGCGGATATATTATTGAAGAAAAGATTGAAATTGCAAAAAAACACTTGCTGCCAAAGCAAATTATCGAGCATGGTTTAAAAAAGGATCAAATAGTATTAAGTAAAAATATTTTTGAACAAGTAATTGTTGATTATACAAGAGAATCAGGTGTTAGACAATTAGATAAGGTTTTAGCAAAACTTGTCAGGAAAATTGCGAAAAAACTAGCTTTTGAGGAAGATTATAATCCAAAATTAACAACTGAAGATATTGTTGATTTTCTGGGACAATCAAGATATTCAAACAATACTTATCAAGGCAATGAATATGCCGGAGTTGTTACAGGCCTTGCCTGGACTGCTGTTGGTGGTCAAATTTTAATGATTGAAGCAAGCCTTAGCAAAGGTAATGGAAAGCTTACTTTAACAGGAAATCTTGGAAATGTAATGAAAGAATCTGCTGTTATTGCATTAGAATATTTAAAAGCAAATAATGAAATTCTTGGAATAGAACAAGATATTTTTGATAATTGGAATATTCATTTACATGTTCCTGAAGGTGCAATACCAAAAGATGGACCATCTGCAGGAATTACTATGGCAACTGCTTTGGCTTCTGTTTTTTCTCAAAGAAAAATAAAGAAAAATATTGCAATGACCGGTGAAATAACTTTAAGAGGAAAAGTTTTGCCTGTTGGTGGAATCAAAGAAAAAATATTAGCCGCAAAAAGAGCGAATATTAAAGAAATTATTCTTTCTATTGAAAATAAAAAAGATATTCTTGAAATAAAAGATATTTATATCCAAGGACTTAAATTTCATTATGTTGATAATATCAGGGAAGTTTTAGAAATATCTATACTTAAACAAAAAATCACAAATCCAAAAAAATTGGATGTGAAAAAGGAATAATTTACAGTGTTTAAAGTTGAAGATTACAATTTATAAGTTGTAACCTTCAACATTTAATAATATTATATAGATTCTCCTTTTAAAGTTGCAGAAGTACAATCTGTTACTTTCACATTAACAAAATCTCCAATATTATAATTCTTTCTTTCAAAAACTACAATTTTGTATTGAGGGCTTCTACCATATAATCTGTTCTCTGATTTTTTTGAAACGCCCTCAACTAAAACTTCAAAAGTTTTTCCAATATCTTTTTTATTGCTTTCAAGAGAAAGTTGATGTTGAAGTTCTATAATTTCATTTAATCGTCTCGATTTTATTTCTTCAGGAATATCGTCTTCTAGTTTTTTTGCAGCATAAGTGTTTGGTCTTTCAGAATATTTAAACATATATGCGTAATCGAAACCAACCCATTCCATAATAGAAAGTGTGTCTTTGTGGTCTTCTTCTGTTTCTGTACAAAAACCGGTAATAAAATCAGATGAAATTGCGCAATCAGGTATATATTTTTTAATTGTGGAAATTCTGTTCATATACCAATCTCTTGTATATCCTCTTTTCATTAAATCTAAAATTCTTGTACTTCCGGATTGTACAGGCAAATGTATATAATTGCAGATATTACCGAATTTGGCAATAGTTTTTATAACTTCATCCGTCATGTCCTGTGGATATGATGTGGAAAAACGAACTCTAAGTTTTGAGTTTAGCTTTGCAGTCATTTCCAGTAAGTTAGCAAAATTTACTTCACCACTATTCCAATTATATTTATCAACATTCTGGCCAAGTAATGTAACTTCTTTATAGTTTTGTTCTATTAATTCATTTACTTCATTTAAAATGGATTTTGGGTCGCGGCTTCTTTCTCTTCCTCTGGTGAAAGGCACTACACAATAAGCACACATATTATCGCAGCCTCTCATTATAGAAACATAAGCCGATACTCCATTTTTATCTAAACGAATCGGACTTATTTCAGCATAAGTTTCTTCTCTTGAAAGTAATACATTAATTGCTTGTTGACCACTTTCTGCACTTTTTACTAATTTTGGTAAATCTCTGTAAGCATCAGGACCAACAACTATATCAACAAGCTTTTCTTCTTCAAGTAGTTTTTCTTTTAGCCTTTCTGCCATGCAACCGATTATTCCAATCAGCATTGATTTATTTTTTTTCTTTAGATGTTTTAATTGCTCAAGGCGATTAAAAATCCTTTTTTCTGCATTCTCTCTAATCGAACATGTGTTTATTAAAATTAAGTCTGCATCTTCAATATTTTCGGTGTATGCAAAACCTTCTTTATTTAAAATCGACACAACAAGCTCACTATCAGCAACATTCATTTGACAGCCATATGTTTCAATATATAGCTTTTGCTTAGCTTTATTAAATTTTTTAGATAAATCGTTTTTTTGTTCTTCTATTTTATCAACAACTATTTTTTGCATAAGAGAAATAATTCAAAAATTAGTTTGCAAAAGTAAATTTTAAATTCGAAAAAATAAAAGATAAACATGTCTTTTATTTAAATATCTGATATAAATTTCTTTCAAATGATGAAAATATCTATTTTTTTTGCAATTTTGCAATTTAAATGAAAAACTTATAAAATATAAATACAAATAGTATGTCAGGACATAGTAAATGGTCAACAATTAAGAGGAAAAAAGGAGCGATCGATGCTAAAAGATCAAAGATTTTTTCGCGACTTTCCAAAGAAATAACTATAGCTGTTAAAGAAGGAGGAGGTAGCGATGCAGAGATGAATCCACGTTTAAGAACAGCTGTAGCTAATGCTAAAGGTGTTAATATGCCTAAAGATGTTATTC
Organism: Bacteroidales bacterium; assembly: GCA_016937695.1. Taxonomy (GTDB): domain Bacteria; phylum Bacteroidota; class Bacteroidia; order Bacteroidales; family NBLH01; genus NBLH01. The sequence goes on along the minus strand of JAFGWC010000052.1, from coordinate 1,298 downwards.
AAAGAGCTATTACTAAAGCCGAAGCAGGCGGCGATAATTATTCTGAAGCTACTTTTGAAGGAACAGGGCCAGGTGGTGTTGCTATTTTTGTTGAATGTTTAACGGATAATAACCAAAGAACTGTCAGCAACGTTAGAGCAATTTTTAACAAAAGAGGTGGTGTTTTAGGTAAAAATGGATCATTAAGCTTTTTATTTGACAGAAAAGGTATTTTTAATATTAAGAAGGAAGGTTTAAACATTGAAGAACTTGAACTGGAATTAATTGATGCAGGACTCGAAGATATTGAACAAGCAGACGATATGTTGATTTTAACAACTGCAATGGAAGATTTTGGAAATATGCAAAAAAAGCTTGAAGAAATGAAAGTTGAAGTGGAAAGTGCTGAACTGCAAAGAATACCTAATTCCAGAAAAGAATTGGATGTAGAAACATCTAAAAAAGCTTTAAAAGTTATAGAATATCTCGAAGACGATGATGACGTTCAAAATGTTTATCATGATTTAGAAATGACAGACGAACTAGAAGCTGCACTTCAGGAAGAATAATCTTTTTAAATATTTTGAAAAGCGTAATATTGATTTTTATTTCAATTTTACGCTTTTTTTTATTTGAAAATTAACTTTTATCGTTTTTTTAATATTTTAAAAAATAAAATTGCGAAAAATACTTTTGATAATTTATTTAAGAAGGATATTATAGTGAAATAATTGAATTGAAAATATTTGGAATAAATATTCTTACATTCTTTGCCTATGTTGTTTTGATTGAGTTTCTAACTCATGATTTTATGGAAGGTTTTTTATTTGTTTCTCTATACACTTTCTTTGTTAGTATACAAGTTCTAGTCAATTTGATATTGACTATTATTGCTGCTTAGAAAAAAATAAAACTTGAAATATTATTTAATCGGATTATTGCTAACATTTGTATTTGTGGATTATTTAATACCGAATCGACAATTATTTTAAATTGTATTAAAATAATTTAAGGATAATATGCATCGAAAAAAACGAGCTTATAATACAAGTTAAATAGCATTAAATCTCAGTTTAGCTAAGTATTGTATGCATTCAGAGTATTTATAATTTTTCATCTAAAAATAATTATTTAATAAGCTGATTTATTGATATTTATGTTTTATGTCTTTAAAAGTGTGAACGTCAGGAAAAAAGATAAAAAAGCTGTTCAAGGAAAATTATTTATTGAATTTAAACCCGAAGAACAAAAAATATATGATTTATTAAAAGAAAACAAAGAATTAAGCATTGATCAAATTAGTTTAAAATCAAATTTAC
>JAFGWC010000051.1 GCA_016937695.1 Bacteroidales bacterium | reverse complement strand
TTTTTATCCAAAAGTTTTATTGCAAATTTATCAAATATCCATAAGTTATCCAAATGTTGTCCATATTTTGATTAGCTCTAACGTGAATGCACTTACAGCGGGCGGTTTTGGGTGGCTTGCGTAGTGTAGGCGGCGAAGCCGCCGAAACGAAGCAAGCTACCCAAAACCGACTGATGTTAAGTGCAATGTTAAGCTCTTATTTTTAATCATTTAGAAATTCATTTTTAATTGTCCGTCTTGTTTTAATCTCCATTTATTATCATCAATCTCTTCTGCAATTGTCCTTAAAACTATTAGTATTGTCTGGTTTTCTGGCGTAATTCCATTTCTTAACAACGGCATTATATCAAGTATTATATCATCTGTTGTTGGTTTTTCCCCGATTGTTTCTTTTCGTTTCATATATGAGAGCAAGAAATATTTGATGCGCATATCCAATGGAATTTTTGTTTTAAATTTCATGTTTTTACGGATATGAAATTTTTGATTTTCTTGGTCATAATCGTATTCACTCATTAAAATTGGGGTAAGGTCTTTATATTCTTTGCTTAAAACATGTAAAAAACCTAATTCCATTCCTTTCATAATCAATTCATCGTTGATTTGTTCGAGAGTTGCACCTTCGTTTTGTGCTATAACTGCTTCAATAGTTTCAAGAACCAAATCGTATATATCGTTACCTAAATTTACTCTTTGAATTGCTTTTGGGGTTTCTTTTTTTATAAAATTGATTATTAACTGACCTGCTAAAACAGAAAATGGATTTTGTCGTTTTTTAAAACTTGTTTGTCCATTAGCTTGTTTTACAGTTCCTGCATATTCGAAGCCTGCTTTTTCTGCTGTATCAACAATTGCGTGCCAATAATGAGGGTCTTTATGTGCAAAAACAAACGACATCCAACGGTCGTATTTTAAAACTCGATACATTTCATTTATAGACTGTGAAAGTAAATCTACATATTCGTCCTTTGTTTTATTTTGCATTCCGCCTTCAATAGCTTCTAATTTTCGGTCTTCATCGCTTACATCTAAATCAAGCCACGCATTCCACATTGTAGATAAATCTAAATACGGAATTTTTGCACCATAAGGCGGGTCGGTATAAATATAATCTATACTTTCTGTTTGGATTTGTGATAAATCAGTTGCAGTTCCTTTTATAATTTGTGCATTATCTATTGTATTTTTATTAATTAGAGGAGCTATTTCTTGTTTAGCTTTCCTTAATTTATCTAATTTTTGTGAAAAAACCATGAAAACATCTAAGTCAGCTGGTGAATGTGCAATTCTATAACGATAGTATCTAAAGGGTGCGCTATCTCCACCGCCCCCACCTTTACTTTCAGTATAATGGAACGTTTGATTTATTTTATTTATAGTGCTTGAAAATGAAAGCAAGAAAGAATTTCTGCAATTATCATCTTTTACTTTTAAAATCAGATGTTTCAAAAAAGCAAGTTGAGCTAATTGTTTTTCTGAAAATAAATCTTCAACGGTTTCCACATCTGACCCTTTTGGTAAAATATTTCCTTTGGGGTATGGGTATTTTTCTAATGCTTTCTTTATTTCGTCGTCTGTCTGTGGTAACGATTTTGTGAATTTCTTTTCTAAATTGTCAAATTCGTCTGCAAGTAAATTAAAATCAACGGGTGCGATTAGGCTACTTGCAATAAAAACAGAAAGAGGGTTTAAATCAATATGAATTGCTTTACGCTTAGTCATTAATGCTTCGATTGCCGTAACTCCACTGCCGCCAAAAGGGTCGAGAACAGTATCGCCAACTTTACTGTAATGCGAAATATAATCTTGAACAATGTTCCATGATTGTTTTGTAAAATAACCATGAACACCAAAATGTCGTTTTGCAGCTTGTTTTTTTACCGGTATTTCGGGTAAATTTTTAAGGTTAAGATAATCAAAATCTTTGTTTTCTTTTTTGTTATAAACTGCTTGGCTCTCAGAAACAATTTGTTGTGATACAAAAATATCTGGACTTAATAATTTTTGAATTTCGTCCCAATGTTGGTCAATTTCTGAAAGTTGAAAGAAAAGTAAAGGTTCTTTTTCGTTCTTTTTAAATGCTGCAAATTCTTTACCGTTGCAAAGAGCAAAAATATCGGCATGTATATCAGGGTGTATTGCATACGAATAAACTTGTTCGATATGGTCGCCTGACAAAATATTTTCGTTTGGTGCTTTTGCATCAAGAACCCACGAATACTTACCGTTTATTTCAAAAAGATAATCAGGAACAATATTAATTTGTCTTTTTTTAGAACCTATTTTTACAAACGGATGTGCAAGTGTTTTACTGTAAATTATTTTATTATGTCCGTATGCTTTGTAACCCAAACTTTTAAGAATTGGATTTATTAACTCTTCTCTTACGGCATCTTCTTTAAATTCTTCTGAATTTAAAAGTTGAAAATCAAAGTCTTTGTAAAAATTTGTTGCTATCATTTATTTATCTTTTAATAAAGATTTTAAGTGTTTTAAACAATCGTGATTATAAATTGACGAAGTATTTTTTGGCAATTTGCTTGTTTTCTCATAATCTTCTTCAACAGTTTTGCTTCTGAAATGATATGCTGAATATTTGTCATTCTTCTTTATATTATGTTTTTTAATCAAATCATTCAAATCTGATTGTTTTATTGTTGGTATTTCCAATTTTATCATTTCCCACATTTGTTTATATGTTAACGGATACTTATCAATTAATCTTTTAGTTTGAAACAATACAGCTTGACCATTATTATTTTCTTTTGATATAGAAATTTCTATATCTGTGTTTTCTGTAATCTTTTTTGCAGCTTTTAAATTGACTTCAATTTCACATATAAAATCATATTCACTCTCAATTTTGTTATCTTGGTAATACTGAACTGTTTTAATTAAATCTTGTATAATTTCAGGTTCTTTCGTTAATTCTAATTGTGAATAACCTTTAAAACTATAAGCAAATCCCAAAGGTAAAATATAAAAATTGTATTCCAACAAATCTCTGTTATACCATTTTTGAACAGTTTTTTGATAATTTTTCAAATTTGCTACACCCAATGTAAAAATTAAATAGTTTAAATTTTCTCTATTGTAAAAGTGAATTGCATTATCTCTAATTTTAATAAACTCTTCAATATTTCTTCTCACGTTGGCATCTAATTTATTTACACCAATTGCATCAAAAATACCAATTGTTTTAAATGTCTTATTTCTGTTCGTTGCAAATTTTCCTTCTGCTGTTTTAATATATAATGAATTAATTTTCCCGTTATTCTCTTTCAAAATTTTCGATTTTAAAAGTAATTCCCACGCATTTACAGTCAATATAACAAAAATCTCATTTCTATATTTGAAATCAGGTTTGTTATAAATTTCAATCGCTGACAATATTGCAGAAATAGAATTTTCAAGTAAATGTTTATATCGGGCTTTCATTCATCGTCTTATTTTTAATAGAGCTTAACGTGAAGTGCTTGACAACGGCGGGTTTTGCGGCTTGCGTAGTGAAGTGAGCGAAGCGAACGAAACGTAGCAAGCTGCAAAACTCGCTGTTGTTCAAGCACATGTGTGTGCCCGGAATGTGATTCCGAACCTATCACAGCGAAGGT
>JAFGWC010000050.1 GCA_016937695.1 Bacteroidales bacterium | reverse complement strand
TGGCAATTGTTTACAAGATAATTTTCGAAGCTTTATAGGCTCCATTTTTAATTTTTTGAAAAATGGGTTTTATAATATTTTCTTGCGATGATTTTTGATATATAATAACATTTTCTTACAAAACAGATATTCAATTTGAGTTATCAGTAATATAATAAATGTATTTTTAATCAAGTGTAAACAGTATTTTGCAAATAATTATCGCAATATTCGGATTAATTATTTATTTCATTTCAAAAAAAATTTGTATCATTGCTACACTAAAAACATATTTTTATATATAATTTGTTATATATCAATTTATTAAATAATAAAAATAGGATTATGAAATTATTAGAAGGAAAAACTGCTATTATTACTGGTGCAGCTCGTGGAATTGGAAGAGCTTTAGCTATTACATTTGCAAAACACGGTGCTGATATTGCTTTTACTGATATGGTTGTTGATGAAAACGTTATATCTTTAGAGAAAGAATTAAGCGATTTAGGCGTAAAAGCTAAAGGATATGCTTCTGACGCTTCTAAATTTAATGAATCTCAGGAATTAGTGAAAACTATTGTTGAAGATTTCGGAAAAGTTGATGTTTTAGTTAATAATGCTGGAATTACAAGAGATACACTTTTTATGAGAATGACTGAAGAACAATGGGATTTAGTGTTAAATGTAAACTTAAAATCTGCATTTAATTTAACAAAAGCAGTTACTCCGTTTATGATGAAACAACGTTCAGGTAGCATCGTAAATATGAGTTCTATTGTTGGTGTTGGCGGAAATGCCGGACAAGCTAATTATTCTGCATCAAAAGCCGGATTGATTGGTTTTACTAAGTCTATAGCAAAAGAATTCGGATCTAGAAATGTTAGATGTAATGCTATTGCTCCCGGATTTATTATTACTGATATGACAGCTAAATTGCCTGAAGATGTTATAAAAGAATGGTCAAATAGTATTCCTATGAAAAGAGGCGGAACTGCTGAAGAAGTTGCGAATACTGCTTTATTTTTAGCATCAGAACTATCTTCATATATTAGCGGACAAGTAATTCAAGTTACTGGCGCTATGATGATATAAATATCTGATATTTAGTTGTTTGAAGAAAATTATTTCATGCTTCAAACTTCATCCTTAAAACCTGTTCTATTGATTATTGTAAAAAAGCAATTTATCAATAGAACATTTTTTTTAGATAAATTATTAAATTTGTAGTAATTTAGTAAAAATTGGAGATTATATTAATTTATAAAATTATATAAATCATGGAAAAAGCTAAAATGATTTCTAAACTTAAAAAAACTGTTGGAAAAACTAGACAACCAGTTGAAGAAAAACCTATAATCATGAAAGGAAAAGTTAATGCTAATGTTCTGAATATTAGAAATAAATCTGATGAGTCAGGTGATGTTGTCGGAAAATTGAAAAAAGATGATATTGTTGAAATTATTGGTATTGAAGATGCTTGGTACGAAATTAAATTTAATGATTCATCTGCATTTGTGTTTGCAAAATTTATTGAAGAAATAATTAAAAGTGGTAGTGTTACAGCTAATCTGTTAAATGTTAGGTCATTACCAAACCAAGATTCGGAAGTGGTAGGACAGCTGACAAAAGATAAAAACGTTATAATTGTTGATGAAATTGAATCATGGTACCGAATAAAATTTAAAGAAGGGTTTGCATATGTTTTTGCAAAATTTATTGAAATTACTCCGGAAAATAATGAAAGAGTATTTTTATTTCAAGATATTGATTTGCAAAAGGTTGAATTAGAGCCAGTTAATAAATTAAATACTGATGGAAACAGAATTGAAGCTATTGTTAAAGAAACTTATAATAAATATGGAAATTTATTAAAAGAATTAAGCAAACGTCTTGATATTGATATGGCAAGCGCAATTGCTGTTCTTGGTGTTGAAAGCGGAGGTAAAGGTTTTGATAATGGTAAAGTATTAATTCGTTTCGAAAATCATCTTTTTTATAGATATTGGGGAAAAAATAATGAAAAATTATTTAACAAGCATTTTAAATTCGATTCTGATAAAAATTGGTTAGAGCACTATTTTAGAGCTGATGAAAATGAAGAATGGATTAAATTTCATGGCGATCAGGATAAAGAGCACGAGGTTCTTAATTTTGCCAGAAAATTTGACGATGAATTGGCTTTGCTTTCTATAAGCATGGGTTTACCTCAAATTCTTGGAAGTAATTCAAAGATAATTGGTTACGAAACTGTACAGGAAATGTTTGATAATTTTAGTAAAGATATCAGATTCCATATTTTTGGTTTATTCGATTTTTTAAGTCCACGAATGATTAAATATCTGAAAAACAAGGAGTTTGTTAATTTTGCTAAATATTATAATGGAGCCGGACAATCTAGAAGATACGGAAAATGGCTTCAGGATTATTATGAGGCTTTTCCTAAAAACATATAAAAAATTGAACTGACAGTTTTTTTAACTATCAGTGTCCTTATTTCTTGATAGTTGATTTTTGATTTAAACTCAATTATTAAAATTTTTTTGTTTATGTCAGTAAAGTATTGATTATTAAGAATATATGATTGTTATTATATAATTCTCGAATAAAGCTTTTGTCAGTTAAACGAAGTTAATTATTAGGGTTAATAAATAAATATGCATATTAACATTTTTACAGAATACTCATTTTGGTTTATTATTATAATTTTTTTATTTGCTTTTTTATCAGCTTGGTTTTTATATCATAATTCAAAAAAACTTGCTGAAATTGGGAATAAAAAATTATTTTTATTGGCTACATTAAGGTTTTTAACAGTTTTTATAATTTCTTTTTTTATATTATCTCCTGTTTTAAAGTATATTAAATTTAAGCTTGAAAAACCAAAAATAATTCTTGTTCAAGATAATTCAGAATCGATAAAACTTGCTCATAATCAAGGATATAAATCATCAAAAGATTATCTAAATCTACTTTATAGTTTTATTAATAATACAAAAGAAGAATTTGATTTATTAACATATACTTTTGGCGATAAATTTTCTGAAAACTTTGATTTAAAATTTGACGAAAAAGAAACAAATTTTAATAAGATTTTTGAAGCTGTACAATCTAAATTTGTAAATTATAATATTGGAGCTTTAATTATTGCTTCTGACGGAATTTTTAATTCAGGCGATAATCCGCTTTATAGTGTTAAAAATTTAAATTTTCCTGTGTATACAATTGCTTTAGGCGATACTTCAAAAAAGAAAGATATTATTTTAAAAAATGTTTATTCAAACAAAATAGCTTTTTTAGGAGATTTTTTTCCTATCGAAATAAACGTAAATGCAAACGATTTTAAAAATTCGGAAGCTGTTTTAAAAATTGAAAATGAAGGAAAAACAGTATATACAGAAACTTTTTTTATTAATGAAAACGAATTTTCTAAGCTTTTTAATATAAATTTAGAAGCCAAAGAAAAAGGCTTACAGCGGTATAAAGTAAGTGTAAGTCCCTTAAAATCAGAATTTAACAAAGCTAATAATTACGGCAATGTTGTTGTTGAAGTAATTGATGATAAAACTAAAATTTTAATTCTTGCCAATTCTGTACATCCTGATATTACAGCAATAAAACAAGCTCTTAGATTTGATAAAAATTATGAAATTGATTTCTTCACAATCGATGATTTTTATAAAAATGTAAGCGATTATCAGTTAATTATTTTACATCAATTGCCTTCTGCCGTTTTTAATATTCAAAATTTGATTAAAGAAATTAAAAATAAGCAAATTCCTATTTTATTTATTTTAGGAACACAAACAAATGTTAAAAATTTTAATCTCTTAAAGACTGATTTACAAATAGTTAATAATAATTCCAATATGGAAGATGTGAATCCTTATTTCAACTCCAATTTCAAGCTTTTTGAAGTAGATGAGAATTTTGCAGAATTGTTTAAGAATGTTCCACCATTATATTCGCCTTTTGGCGATTATAATGTTTCAAATTATTCCGAAAATTTATTTTTTCAAAAAATATTAGGCGTAAAAACTGAAAAACCATTAGTCTTTTTTATAAATAATCTTACAAATGAAAATACTAAATATGGTTTTATATGTGGAGAAGGAATTTGGAAATGGCGAATGAATATCTTTGTTAAAAACAAAAACTATAAAGCTTTTGATGGTTTAATTACTAAAATTGTTCACTATCTATCAATAAATATAAAAAAAGATAGATTAATGGTATTTTCAAATAATATTTATAAAGAAAATGAAGATATTATTTTAAAAGCAGATTTTTATAATGAAAGTTACGAATTATTTAATAATCCTGATTTAAAGCTTCAAATTACAAATTCAGAAAATAAAAAATTTAATTTTGAGTTTTTAAAATCTCAAAATTCATACTATATAAACCTTGGAAGCCTTGAAGCTGGTAAATATTATTACAAAGTTAATACTGAATTTGAGAATAAAAATTATTTTAAAGAATCTGGATTTACAGTTTTAAAAGTGAATATTGAGTCAATAAATTTAATGGCTAATCACAATTTACTTTTCCAAATAGCAAATGAAAATGGCGGGAAAATGTTTTATTCGAATAATTTAAATCAATTATTTCAAGACTTAAAAACAAATGAGAATATTGTAACTATCTCACATTCAACAACTAACTTGCAAGACTTGATAAATTTTAAATGGTTATTTTTTATAATTATTGTTTTTATTTCGGCAGAGTGGTTTTTAAGAAAATATTTTGGCTCGTATTAAAAAATTTATATTAATTGTAATATATTTTGGATGAAATACAATATTCAATTTATTGAAACTGAGTTAGTTGAGTATTTTTTTTATTGTAAATAATAATAAGTTTAAGTGAACTCAAGATTTTCTTTATACATATTTATATTGGTTATTTTTTTTACCATCTTTTTTATTTTGGATTTATTTATTGGTTCTGTAAGTATTCCTTTCAAAGAAATTTTTAAGATTTTATTTTCTTCAACTGAGGTAAAACAAGAATATCATACTATTATAATTGATTTTAGGCTTCCAAAAGCAATAACTGCAGTTTTGTCTGGTGCAGCACTTTCTGTAAGCGGATTGCAAATGCAAACTATTTTTAAAAATCCTCTGGCTGGTCCTTATGTTTTAGGAATTAGCTCAGGCGCAAGTTTAGGTGTTGCAATTTTAGTTTTGGGTGCTACAAGCATTTTTTCCGTATCAAATTTTTATCTTTACTATAATTGGTCTGTAATTTTTGCCGCTTGGATTGGTGCTGCAATAATTCTTTTATTAATACTTTTAGTTTCAACTAGAATTTCTGATATAATGACGATATTAATTTTAGGAATTTTATTAGGAAGTGCAATAACTGCTATTGTTAGTATTTTACAATATTTCAGCTCCGAAACGGCGTTGAAATCGTTTATAATCTGGACTTTTGGAAGTCTTGGAAGCGTTACAAAGTCGCAATTACAATTATTGTTGCCTGCAGTTTTTTTGGGATTGTTAATTAGTATTTTTTCAATTAAAATTTTAAATGGATTCTTGTTAGGCGAAACTTATGCCGTTTCAATAGGAATGAATATAAAATTTGCACGAGCTGTTATTTTTGTTAGCACAAGTATTTTAGCCGGTAGCGTTACTGCTTTTTGTGGGCCAATTGGTTTTGTTGGTATTGCAGTTCCTCATTTTGCCAGAATTTTGTTTAAAACCGCCGATCATAGAATTTTATTAATTGCAAGTATTTTTTTCGGCTCAATTTTTATGATTATTGCTGATATTATTTCACAATTACCCGGATTTGACAATATTTTACCAATTAATTCTGTAACTGCTTTGCTTGGAATTCCAGTTATTCTCTGGATTATAATAAAAAATAAGAGAATATTCTGATTTATTTCTCGACCATTTTATGCATATAAGAGCATGTAAGTTTTGTATTCTCTTTTATCTTTTATCTTTTTACTTTTGTCTTTTAACTTTTTAACTTTTTAAATTTTTAAATTTTCACTCTATAACATGTTAGAAATTAGAGATTTAGCAATAGGTTACAAACATTCTAAAAAGAAAATAAAATATTTACAGCAAAATATTTATTTAGATTCTTCTGATTCTGAACTAATTGCAGTTGTTGGTGAAAATGGAGTTGGGAAAAGTACTTTTTTAAGAACTATTGCTTTTTTACAAAATTCTATTTCGGGCAAAATAATTATAAATGGTAAAGAAATTAATAACTTTTCTAGAAATGAACTTGCAAAAATTATAAGTTTTGTTTCTACAGATTTAATATCTTATGCGCATATTGATGTTTATACTTTGATTTCACAAGGAAGATTTCCTTATACTAATTGGATTGGAAAATTGCAAGATGCTGATGTTGAGATAGTTGAAAATGCAATTAGTTTGTTGAATCTACATCAACATAAGTATAAATATATTAATGAAATTAGCGATGGCGAAAGACAAAGAGCTTTAATTGCAAGAGCTTTGGTGCAAGATACAAAAATAATTATTCTTGACGAACCAACTGCTTTTCTTGATTTATCTAATAAATATCAAATTACTGCAATTTTAAAGCGTCTTTCAAGAGATGAAAATAAAACTATTATTTTTTCATCACATGATTTTAATATCGTTTTAAACGAAGCTGATAAAATTTGGCTTTTTAATAAAGAAAAAGTTTTTTCCGGTGCACCTGAAGATTTAATTATTAATAATAGTTTCGATTCTTTATTTATAAACTCTAATCTTAAATTTAGTATTGAAAAAGCTGATTTTATAAATATCAAAAATAAAACAAAAAAAATATTCATTAAAGAAAATGTAAAGTATAAAACTCTGACAATTAGAGCTTTAGAGCGTTTATCTTTTGAAATTACTGATAATAAAAATGTAAATTTGCGAATTGAAATTATTGAACAAAATAAAATCCCTTTATGGATTTTAAATTTTAATATTAATGAAAAAGCAGAAATGTTTAATTCAATTTATATGCTAGCTAATTTTTTACGAAAATTTATTTAATTTTTTTTTTTTGATTTTAATATTTATTGTTGTAATTTCAAGTTATAAACTTAAAACTTTTTGTTATGACTAAAATTGTTATTTATATTAGTATACTTTTCTTATTTTTTAGTAATAAATTGTTTAATAATAACTCTACTTATAATTTAAATTCTGATAAACAAAATAGTACAATAATTTTACAGAAAAAATATTATTCTCCTGAAGGAGATTTTAAAATTATGTTTCCAGGAGAACCAACTGTAAAAAAAAGCGATGTTCCAACAGAAGTTGGTACAATAAAAATGTATCAATACATGTATGAACAAACGCCAACTAAAATTTATATGGTTGCATTTTCAGATTATCCATCAAAATATATGGAGGCTAGCAAAAGTTATGAAATGCTTCAAAATGCTAAAGGGGGTTTTATAAATAGTTTAAAAATCACAGTTAAAGAAGAAAATGCTGTTAAAATTAGAAATCATCCAGGAATTATGTTTAAAGCTTCTGATGATGGAATTTATGTTGTAATGCGTGATTATTTAGTGAATAATAGATTATTTCAAATAGGAATTATGCAGCAAGATTATCAGATTTCGGAAAAAGATATTGAAGATTTTATTTATAGTTTTGAACTTGTTAAATAACTTTTTACAGAAAATAAAAATTATTTACGAAGATTTAGTTTTTTTCAATCAGTTCAAATGGAATGTTCATTAATTCAGCTAAATCTTCGCCTGCTTCCATAATATCTTCATCATTTTCTTCATAATACCAAACTACTTTAACAGCTTTGCCATTATTATGAAATTGTTTTAAACTATGGAGTATTTGCCATACTTTTTTGTGAGAAATACTATTTAAAAAATCATAGTCAAATTCTACAACTAATTGAGCATCAGTGTTATATTGAATCCTATCTAGCCAATCAAGTACGTGTTGATAAACCTCATGAGCATCTTCGGGATATGAAGAACCTTCAATTCGGCATAGCATGTTTGCCTCATCTATATAAACACTTGGCGTATTGTTTGTTTTTTCAATTCGAATAATGTCCATTATGTAACGTATTTAATACAAATATAATATTATTTATTTTAAGAAAATAAATTTTTTTAATCTAAATTTATAGAAATTTAATTTTATTTTTATTGAACGGTCAAATAATATACCAATAGCTTATTTGCTACAATTATTTTTAAGCATTTTCTGTTTTTATTCTATTAAAATTTATTAAAAATCAAATTTTTTCCTTATATTTTAATAAGATTTATTTATTTTTTAAAATTAACGAAAATTTTAAAAAAATATTTTTGATTTTTTCACTAATATTTTGTTTTGAGAGTAAAGCACAGAACAAAGTAATTTTAAATGAAGAATTTAGTAATAATGATAATAATTGGACTATAAATTCTGACCCAACTCATATATTCGATATAAATAATCACAAATATATAATTGAAGGAAAAGAAGAACAACGAGCTTTTATAACAACTATTTCTATCGAAAACTATAGTCCAAATTTTATAATTACTACAGAGTTTACAAAAATAAGCGGTTTTGATAATAATGGATACGGTATTGTTTTTGGAAGTAAAGATGAAAATAATCAATTTGAATTTATTGTATCTGGAAATGGTCAGTTTAAAATAATTGAGTGGAATAATGGAAAAGCTGTTGAATTAGTTCCTTGGTCATTTTCAAGTTCAATTGATAAATGGGATTTATCTAAAAATTTATTATCTATTGAAAATAGTGATAGTCTTTGGAAATTTTTTATTAATAATAATTACGTTGCAAGAGTTAATGAAAAGAGCTTTTTGGGAAATAAAATTGGTTTTATTGTTAACGAAAAAATTAAATGTGAAATAAACTTTTTAAAAATAACTAGTCTGGATTTTATTGATAATGAAGTATTTATTGACGCAAATTCAATTTTTAAACTTCCAATTTTTGAAGTGAATTTCGTTGGAAAGCATGAAAATAAAGAAATTCTTTATGGCGAAAGTGCTGTTTTAAAACTTAAAATTCAAAACCTTAATTCTTTTGATTTAAAAGATCTTGTCTTGAATATTATACCTGTAAATTCTACAGATGGTTTATATTTTGATGATTTTGTAATTATTGATAGAATAGAAGCTAATCAAGTTAAATTAATTTCAATTTTAATAAAGACAAATGATAATGTTGAAACAGCAAATCAAAAATTAAACTTGAATTTATATGATGTTAATAATAAATTAATTGGAATGCAACAAATTGATTTTAAGATAGTTGGATTTTATACATATAATGAAAAGACTAATAAATTTTCAAATCAAAATCAGAAATCTTATAAACCTAAAAATTTAATTAGAAAATCGGGGCAATCGTGTACACGTGGATGTTCGTACATTTCACTATTAGTTCTTCTTTTGGGTTTACTTGCTACAATTATTTGAAAATATAAAAGCAGTTACCAAACTAAATTGATAACTGCTTAGAAACAACTACAAAATATTAAATATAAGGCACTTTAAAAAATTAATTCTATTTTATTTGTATTAAGTAACTGTAAATCAGTTAATAATGTTAGATAAATAGATTTTATCATTAAAAAACTTTTAGTTTTTTCTCAATATCTTTTATGTACTCTTTAAATTCTTTATTAGTTTCTGCAAGATTATTAACAGTTTTATATGCATGAAGAACAGTTGCATGATCTTTACCACCAATTTGAGAACCTATTGTAGACAAAGACGAAGACGTAAGGTTTTTTGAGAAAAACATGGCAATCTGTCTTGCCTGAACAATTTCTCTTTTTCTTGTTTTTGATTGTAAAACATCAACATTCATATCAAAATAGTCGCAAACCACTTTTTGAATATATTCAATAGTGATTTCTCTTTTGGTATTTTTAACTAAATTGTCGATAATTTTTTTAGCCAATTCAATAGTTATCGTTTTTTTATTTAAAGTAGATTGAGCTAATAAAGAAACTAATGCTCCTTCTAGTTCTCTTACATTTGTTGTTATGTTAGATGCTACATATTCAATTATTTGGTCTTCAAGTTCAATTCCGTCATTATATAGTTTTTGTTTTAGAATTGAAAGTCTTGTAGAATAATCAGGTACTTGTAAATCAGCTGATAAACCCCATTTAAATCTGGAAATCAATCGTTTAGATAAACCATTTAATTCAATTGGAGATCTGTCTGATGTTAAAATTAGTTGTTTTCCACTTTGGTGTAATTGATTAAAAATATGGAAAAATGTATCTTGAGATTTTTCTTTTCCTGCAAAATCTTGAACGTCATCAATAATAAGAACGTCAATCATTTGGTAAAAGTGCAAAAAATCGTTTCTTGTATTACTTCTGGTTGATTCAGAAAATTGTGTAATAAACTTATTAGCAGCAACATATAAAACAGTTTTGTCTTGAAATCTGTTTTTAACTTCTATTCCTATTGCTTGAGCTAAATGTGTTTTACCTAATCCGCTTGGACCATATAAAAACAAAGGATTAAAAGCTGTTTTTCCTGGATTATTAGCAACTGCATATCCAGCAGAACGAGATAATCGATTACAGTCTCCCTCAACAAAATTCCCAAATGTATTTACCGGATTAAGTTGAGGATTTACATGAACTTTTTTTATTCCGGGTATAACAAAAGGATTTTTTATTGCTATATCGCTAACTAAGGGTAATGAAACCGGCCTATTTTGTAAATTTACATTATCTTTTGCCGGTAATTTAACTGTGTATGGTTTAGAATTTATCGTTGATGTATTGTCCATAACGACATTATATTCTAACATTGCATCTTTGCCTAACTCTTTCCTTATAGTTTTTCTTAAAATGTCTATAAAATGTTCTTCAAGATACTCGTAAAAAAACGGACTTGGAACTTGGATTGTTAAAACGTTTCTTTCCAATTTCAAGGGTTGTATTGGAATAAACCATGTTCTAAAGCTGGGCGCAGGAATATTATCTCTTATTATCGAGAGACAACTTTTCCATACTTCATTGTGATCTTTGTTCATTTAGTACTTTTTATAATGTTTATAATAGGGGGTTATTTTCATTATAAAAGTGGTGAAAAAAAACTTGATAAAAAAATCAAAAATTACTTGATTTTTTCAAAAATCTTCTATTTGTTTAATTATCATGAATTTAAAAAATAAAAAAAAATAAAAAAAAACGTAAATTGTTGATATACAGTATATTAATAGCTTATTAACATAAAGCCCTAATAATAAATATGTTAGATATTTTTCTAAAGCCATTTTACAATATGTACAATCAAGTTTACTAAATATTTTAAAAAATAATACAATTTATTTTGCATAATTAAAAATAAAGTTTACTAAAAAACTCCCAGATTTTACAAAATGGGAGTTTTTGTTTATAAAAACCTTTTGGAAGGTATTATTTATTAATGACAAAGGTTTTATTCTTTTTTGCTATAATTCTTATAAATTTTCAGACATAGCAATAAGTTCAGCTATATCTAAAACTTTTACATCATCTTGCTTATCTTTCATTTTTATGCCGTCCATCATCATTGTCATACAAAAGGGACAAGCTGTTGCAATATAATCAGCTTTTGTTGCTAAAGCATCTTGAGTTCTTAATTCATAAACTTCTTGATTTCCTGCTTCTGCTTCTTTAAACATTTGTGCGCCGCCGGCACCACAACAAAGTGCTCTTTCTCTATTCCTTTCCATTTCAACAAAATCATTACTGATTTGTTTTAAAACAAATCTTGGTTCTTCATATACTTGATTACCTCTTCCAAGATAGCAAGGATCATGATACGTAATTTTTTTGCCTTTAAATGTTTCTGTATTTAATTTAAGTCTTCCTTCTTTTATTAATTTATCAATAAATTCAGTATGATGATAAACTTCATAATTTCCGCCTAAATCAGAATATTCATTTTTTATTACATTATAATCGTGAGGGTCGCATGTAATTATCTTTTTAATTTCAAAGGAATTCATAATTTCAATATTCTGCATGGCTTGCATTTGAAATACAAATTCATTTCCTGCTCTTTTAGCAACATCGCCAGAGTCAGTTTCGTCGGTTCCTAATATTGCATAGCTTACTTTGCAATGTTCTAATATTTTTACAAATGCTCTGGTTATTTTTTTTGCTCTATCATCGTAACTTCCTGCAGATCCAACCCAAAATAAATATTCTGCTTGTTTATTTTCTGATGCCAATTCTGATACAACCGGAACTTTTATTAATCTTTTATTGCTCATTTTTTTAATTTTATATTTTTAATATTTTATTGCTTTATTGTTATTTTTCTTACTTGTATTTAAAATATTGAAGCTTATTATAAAATATATTTTATGTTTATAATTTATTGATTATCAATATAATAATAACAATTATTTTGAACTTTTCAGATTTTAAATATCTAAAATTTAACAATTTAGCAATTTAACAAAGTCACATAAATAAAGGTTTACAAATTAAAATTTGTATATGTGAATTTAGAATTTATAATATTATTCGTTAATATATAGCTCATCAGCCCAAGCATATCTATCTGCAGCAGAATATTGCCATGGCGCTCCATTATTTTCAATATTTGTCGACATTGAATTTATTGCTGATGGTGCTGCTGATTCTTCCATAAAAATATATCTTCTTAATTCTAAAATTATAGATACATGATCAATATTTACAGGACATTCAAGCGTACAAGCATTGCAAGTTGTGCAAGCCCAAATTTCTTCGTGGCTTATGTAATCGTTGATTAATGTTTTTTTGTCGTCAAATTTTTCACCTTCTTTTCTAATGCCTTTTCCATATTCTTCAAGCCTGTCTCTTGTGTCCATTATTATTTTTCTTGGCGAAAGTTTTTTTCCTGTTAAATTAGCCGGACAAACTGCTGTACATCTACCACATTCTGTACATGTATATGCATCCATTAAATTTTTCCAAGATAAATCTTTTACGTCTTTTGCACCAAAAGTTCCAACTTCATCTTCGCCTCCTGCTTCACTTTCATTAATAATTCCCATTGCAATTTTAACTTCGTTTGTTACAGAATCCATATTGCTTATATATGTTCTTGCTTTTAATTTTGTATAATAAACATTTGGGAAAGCTAAAAATACATGAAAATGTTTTGAGTACGGAATATAATTTAAAAATGCAAATACACCTAGAATATGAAACCACCAACCAAATCTTTCAACAAACATTAAGGTATTACTAGAAAATCCTTCAAATAAAGGAATTAGAAAACTGCTTAATAAAAAGCTGCCTGTATAAACAAAATGTTCTTCGCCTCTTATTTGTAATATAGAATCTGCAGTATTCATAGAAAAAAATGCAGACATAAGTAAAATTTCTGTAATTAAGATAATATTACCATCTAATCTTGGCCAACTTGTCATTTCAGGATTATGAAATCTTTTAACTCGGACAATATTTCTTCTGAAAAGAAAAATTAAACATGCAGATATTACAGCAAGAGCAAAAATTTCAAAAATTGAAACTAAATAATTATAATAAGGAATAAAACTTAAGACTCTATGGCTTCCGGTTATTCCATCAATTAAAATTTCTAGCATTTCAAAATTTACAATTATAAATCCAACATAAACAAAAATATGAAGGATTCCTGCAATTGGACGTTTTATCATTTTTGACTGGCCTATTGCAACTAAAAACATAGTTTTCCAGCGCTGCGATTTATTATCGCTGATGTCAACGGATTTTCCTAATTTTATGTTTTTGGCTATTATACTAACATTTCTGTAAAAAAACGCAATTGCCAAAACGAGGATTAAAGCAAAAATAATATTTACAATCATCTGATATTTAATTTAAATTAGTAATTAATTCCAAATATAATATTTTTATATTTATTATGTATGCATAGTAATATTTATGTTTGTAACATATCTGAATTTTAGCATTTTTTATAAAAAAAAAATATATTAAGTGTTTGATAAACAGTTACTTGCTGAAATTTATTTTAAAAAAATGTTTTTTGACATATTTTTAAATTGCTCTTTCAATCATAAGAATAATAGATATGCCAATGCCCATTCCTGAAAAAACAAGAGTCCATTCTCTTTTTTTTGTTTTCAGTAAATTTATAAAAATCTCGGCAACTACTAATATGCTCAATACTATAATTATTTGACCAATTTCAAGGCCTAGATTAAAAGCTAATAATGGTTGAAAAATGCTTTCCTGCATACCTAAAAGACTTTTTAAATAACTAGAAAATCCTAATCCATGAATTAATCCAAAAAATAATGCTGTAAAATATTTAAAAAGATGAAGTTTTTTTGAAAAATTTTGATTTTTTTCTATAATATTTGCTACACCTGTTATAAAAATAGTTAATGGAATTAAAAATTCAATCAAATTTGTGTTTACTCTTATTATATTTAAAGATGCTAATGCTAATGTTATTGAATGACCAATTGTAAAAGAAGTTACTAATATTAGGACTTTTTTCCATTCTCTAAATAAATAAACTGCACATAGTGTAGTTATAAAAAGAATATGGTCATATGCCTGAAAATCAATAATATGATCAAAGCCTAATTTTAAATAAATGCTGAATAAAGACATAAAATAAATATTGATTTGAAATTAAAATTATAAATTTTAAATCAATATTTTCTGATAAAAATTTATTAATTAAAATTGTTAATAAATTAGTTCTGTACTGAAAATTGCTATTTTTCTAGATATTAAATAATATTTTGTAACTTTATAAGTTATTTTAATAAAAATAAGAATGAATAATTATATAATTAAGGTATTGATAATAAGTATATTAGTGCTTTTTGATTTTTCAATTTTAACATCAGAAAATAATATTAGTTTTAGGTATTATAAATATTTACATCCTGTTCATTTATCATTTACTAATATTGAATATTTTGAATCAGAAAAAAAGTTTAAAATACTATTTAAGATTTTTGTTGATGATTTTGATAAAATAATATTGAATAAATATAATTTTGATTTGGGTTTTCAAAAAGACAAAAAAAATGATGGATATAAAGAATTTACTAATAAATACATTAAATCAAATTTTAATTTAAAGATAAATGATAATGACATTAGTAAAAATAAGCTAATTTATGATTCGCATATAATCAAAAAAGATGATGCGACTGTTTGGCTTTATTATTCTTTAAGTTTTAAAGGAAATGCCACTAAATTTGAAATAAAAAATACTTTAATGACTGATTTATATCCGGATCAGAATAATTTGTTAATATTTAACTATAAAGGCTTTCAAAAAGCTATAAAATTTGACAATAATCATGTTTCAGAAATAATAAACTTAAATTAAAATTTTATGATGTTTAATAAACAGATATTCAGATATTTAACATTATTAAGTATATTGTTTTTTTCATATAATTTTTCATTTGCTACACATAACAGAGCAGGTGAAATTACTTATGAACAATTAAGTGATTATACATATAGAATTACTTTAATAACATATACATATACTTTAGCTCCCGCAGACAGACCTGAACTTGATATTAGTTTAGGTGATGGAAGTATTGTTACTGTTCCTCGAATTGAGGAAACTTATTTGCCTGATAATTATAAACGAAATAAATATGTTGTTATTCATACATATCCGGGAGCTGGAACATATGTAATTACTATGGAAGATCCGAATAGGAACGAAGGTGTTTTAAATATTCCAAATTCTGTAAATATAATGTTTGCTGTTAAAACAATTTTACAAATAAATCCTTATTTGGGTCAAAACAATACTCCTGTAATGTTAAATCCGCCTATTGATAAAGCAGCTAAAGGTTTAATTTTTGTTCATAATCCAAATGCTTATGATCCTGATGGAGATAGTTTATCGTATAAATTAGCAGTTTGTTTGGGAGATAATGCAGCTCCAATTGCTACTTATCAATTGCCTCAAGCTAGTAACGAAATTAAAGTTGATCCCATTTCGGGCGATTTTATTTGGGATTCGCCTCAGATTATTGGTATTTATAATGTAGCAATGGAAATTGAAGAATGGCGACAAGGAGTTAAAATTGGAAGTATTATCAGAGATATTCAAATTGAAGTTGTTGAAACTGATAACAATCCGCCGATTATTGGACATATTGATGATTATTGCATTACTGCTAACGATAATGTTTCGTTTACAGTTACTGCAACAGATGTTCCTACAGAACAAATTACCTTAACATCTACAAGCGGATTATACACATTGGAAAATAATCCGGCAATATTTCCACAACCAACTACAGCCTACGAAACTGTAAGTTCTAATTTTAGTTGGGATTGTTTATGCGAACATGTTAGAGAACAACCTTATTTGGTGATTTTTAAAGCTCTAGATGATAATCCTGATCAATCACTTGTAGATTATCAAAATGTTAATATTCAGGTAGTTGGTCCTGCGCCACAAAACGTAAATTTAGTTTCAACAAATTTTACAATATTGGTTCAGTGGGATCCAAGTATTTGTACCGAAGTTGAAGGTTATCATATTTACAGGAAAAATCATAAATCAAATTTTGTTCCTGATAATTGCGAACTTGGTGTGCCTGATTATCTTGGATTTGAACTTATTGCTAGTGTAAATGGCAGAGACACACATGAATATGTAGACAATGACAATGGAGATGGACTTCAACACGGATATGAATATTGTTATATGGTTGTTGCATATTATTCTGATGGTGCTTTAAGTTATGCATCGTCTGAAGTTTGTGAAGAATTAACTGCCGGTGTGCCTTTTATTTTACAAACAACTGTTGCAAATACAGGCACAACAGATGGAGTAATTCATTTGGAATGGATGAAACCAATTGATTTTGACGAGATTGCAAATCCGGGACCGTATCGTTATAGTATTTATCCTTCAAATGATTTAGTTGGCAGTTCTTTTACAGATCCTTATTATGTTTATGGAATTGATAATACCAGTTACGATGATATTAATTATAATACAAAAGAACTTCCACGAATTTATCAAATGGGATTATTTAATCAAGATATTAATGGCGACTGGAATATTATTGGAGCTCCTGAAGAAGCATCTACTTTATTTTTAAGTCTTTTTCCTAGCGATAATGAAATAACTTTAAATGTTGAAAAAAATGTTCCTTGGGAGAATTACCAGTATGTTTTTTATAGAAAGGATAATACAACAGAACTGTTCGATTCTATTGGATATGCTGATATCCCAACTTATATTGATAAAAACTTAATAAACGGTGTAGAATATTGTTATAAAGTTAAAAGTGTTGGAAAATATGGATTGGATGTTATTCCATCACCAATTATCAATTTTTCTCAAGAAGTTTGTGGTATTCCTATTGATATAATACCTTCATGTTCACCGGTTTTAAGTGTTACAAATAATTGTGATAGTATTAGAAACGAACTGATTTGGACAAATCCAAACAATTCTTGTTCAAACGATGTTGTGAAGTATAATATTTATTATGCAAAATCGCCAAATATTGATATGGAACTTATAAAAACAATAGAAGGCGCTAATGACACCACATTTATACATTATACAGAAACTACATTAGCCGCTTGTTATGTCGTAACAGCTGTAGATTCTTTTAATAACGAAAGTGCTAAAACCAATAAAGTTTGTGCTGATAATTGTGAATATTATAAATTGCCAAATACATTCACTCCAAATGGCGATGGAATAAATGATTTGTTTAAACCTTTTCCGTATCAATTTGTTGAAAAAGTTGAAACAAAAATTTATAGTAGGTGGGGAGCTGTTATATATCAAACTGATAATCCTGACATAAATTGGGATGGTAATAATATGCACACTAATCAACCAGTTCCAAATGGAGTTTATTATTATGTTTGTGATGTATGGGAATATAGACTTTATGGTTTAGAGGCTAGAAATATATCCGGATTTATACATTTGTTCCGAAATGAAGGTGGAGTTAAAACGGATAAATGATTTTTATAATACACTGTTTTACAGATAATTATGTGTTAATTTAAGAAAATATAAATAAATGAAAACTAAAATTTCAATATTATTTTTGATTATTTTTTATTCCGTTAATAGCTTAAATGCCCAAACTGATAATTATTTGCTGTCTAAGATTTCTTATCAGAAAAAAGATTATCCTAAATCACTTGAATATATAAATGCATATTTAAATCAATATCCAAATTCAGAAAACGCTATTTTATTGAATATCAATATTTTATTCCAAATTAAAGACTATAATAAAGCAATTGATAATATTTTGAAAATAAGTAGAAATAATGATTATTATTTAATGCTTGCAAGAGCATTTTCGGGAATAAATAATACTTCAAAAGCTGTCGAAAATATGGATTTATATTTGAAAACAAGAAATAAAAAATCAGAAGCTGAAATTAAATCGTTTAAAGAATTTGACATATTATTTAAAAATGAAGCTTGGGTTAATTTGTGGAAAAAAGATTGGTATCAGAAAAAAGAGAAAATATTAAACGATGCCGAATATGCTTATAGTTTAAAAAATTACGACGAAGCTGAAAATATAATTAATGAATTGTTAGACAAATATAATAAAAGTTATAAAGCATTTTATATCAGAGGATTAATAAATTTTAATAAGAAAAATTTAAAACAAGCTTTATCCGATTTTGAAAGTGCAATTAATTTGAATAAAAAAGATATTAATCTTAATTTAGATTATGCCTTATGCCTTGTTGAATTAAATAAAACAAAAAAAGCATTTGAAATATATGAAGATATATTAAAAAATGACAGTACTGAACTAAAAGCATTTTATGGAAGAGCAAAGCTTGGTTTAGCTACAAACAATTTAGCAAATGCTCAAAGCGATATTGAATATTATCTTCAGTATTATCCTGATAATGAAGATGTTAATTATTTAGCAGCACAAATTGATTTTAAAGCAGGAGATTTTCTTTCTGCAATTCCAAAATTTGGAAAATTGATAAAAATAAATCCTGCGAAAGAAGAATATTTTATTGGAAGAGCTAATTGTTACATGAAAACCGAAACATACAAATATGCTATTTTTGATTATTCAATGGCTTTGGATTTGAACCCTAAATTATCTGAAGTTTATTATCAGAAAGCAAATGCACACTATAAAATTGGCCAAATTGAGCAAGCTTGTGCTAATTGGAATTATTCTTACAGATATGGAAATACAGAATGCACAAAATTAATTTATAAGCATTGTAAGTAATTTATAATCAATGATATAATGATTCAATATT
Source organism: Bacteroidales bacterium (assembly GCA_016937695.1). Taxonomy (GTDB): domain Bacteria; phylum Bacteroidota; class Bacteroidia; order Bacteroidales; family NBLH01; genus NBLH01. The sequence goes on along the minus strand of JAFGWC010000050.1, from coordinate 1,190 downwards.
AATTGTCTGATATTATTGAATCATTATACCATTAAGTTATTTTATTTTGTATTAAAAAATTGCTTAATAGTTTCAGCTACATAATCCATCATTTCTTTAGTTAATTCAGGATACATTGGCAATGATAAAATTTGATCTTGATATTCGCTTGCAATTGGAATATCAGAATTTTTATAATTTAAATGACTATATGCTTCCATAAGAGGCAGAGCAACAGGATAATGAATTGCAACACCAATATTATTATTTTCTAAATAATTCATTAATTCATCTCTGAATTTAGTTCTTATGGAATATACGTGATATACGTGTTTTGCATTCTCTCTTTTTGGTGGGACTATAATATCGCCAATATTTGCTAAAATTTTATCGTAATATTCTGCATTTCCAGCTCTTTTTGCATTCCATGAATCAATATGTGGCAGTTTAACTTTTAAAATTGCTGCTTGTAAAGTGTCCATTCTGCTATTAATTCCAACAATTTTGTGCTGATGTTTTTTTAATGCTCCGTGATTTGCATACATTCTCATTTTATTTGCAAGTTCATCATTATTTGTAACAATTGCTCCTGCATCGCCATAAGCACCCAAATTTTTCCCTGGATAAAAGCTAAAAGTAGCAAGATCGCCAAAAGTTCCAACTCTTTGTCCTTCAAATTCAGCAAAGTGAGATTGAGCACAATCTTCAATTAAAAATAAATTATGTTTATCAGATATCTTTTTAATAGCCTTAATATCAGCAGATTGACCATAAATATGAACTGGTATAATTGCTTTTGTGTTTTTTGTAATTTTTTCTTCTATTTTAGAAATATCAATTGTAGAATATTTGTCAATATCAATAAAAACAGGAGTTGCGCCTGTTTGTGAAATTGTTTCTGCAGTAGAAATCCATGAATTAGCTACAGTTATAACTTCGTCACCTTCTTTAATTCCCAACATTTTTAAAGCAATATAAATTGCATCTGTTCCATTTGCAACTGCAATGCAGTTTTTAACGCCATATTTTTCTGCATATGCTTTTTCAAATTGTTCAATTTCTTCACCTTTTATAAAAGCTGTTCGTTCAATTACTGATTGAATTGCAGAATCTATTTCTTTTTTTATTGAATTATATTGTGATTTTAAATCAACGAAAGGTATTTTCATAATATTTATTATTATTTATTATTTGTTATTTGTTATTTGTTA
>JAFGWC010000049.1 GCA_016937695.1 Bacteroidales bacterium | reverse complement strand
TTAGTTAGTTTGTTAAATAGATTTAATATTATTCTATATTGTAACATAAAAAAATTAGCACTAAATTTGTAAGAAGTTACAAAAGACATATAAAAAAAAGTAGCCAAAGAGAAAAATTTATCTTATAAAGAAACCTCTTATGTAATTTATAAGATAGAATTTATTTTTTAATTCCAAGATTTAATAATGCTGAATTAACCACAATTCCATTTTTCTCCACATTTTGTTTTTTAATTTCAAACTTTTGTTTTCCATCATCAATAACAAAATTTATTCCTGCTCCTTTATTTATTGAACCTGGCGAATCAGATACTACAACTACCGGTTGTAAACTAACTTTTAAAATTGATTTACTTAATTGCGATTTTTTACTATCAGAAATATATAAAATATTGCAATTTTTAATATTTTCATACGATGAAAAATCTAAAACTTTTATTGTTCTGTTCCCAACTTTTCTCTTTTGAGCAATAATATTCAATTCCGAAATCATTTCAGAACTGCCCATAACTCCTATTATAAAATCACCACTATTGTTAGGCCACGAAATATATTTAGAAAAATTATACATAAAAACAGCCTTTAATTTTTCGTTCTGCGAAAAAGAATTTATTGATATAATTAGTAAGGAAATTAAAACTAAAATTATTCTTTTCATTTTCAATATTTTTTAGTTATAAATAAAAGATATAAAATTATTATTTAGTAAACTTAAAAAACTCAACACTTTTAACAAGTTTTTCTGATTGTGCAAGTAAATGTTGAGTACTTTGCGACATTTCATCAGAAAATGAAGCATTTTGCTGAGTAACAGAATTAAGCTGAACAATTGCATCATTTATTTGATTAACTCCATTGTTAAGCTCCATTCCGGCAAGCGATACATTTTTAATCAGCTCTTCTGTTTTTTCAATCTCAGGAACTAGATTATTTGAGACCTCTTTTGTTATTTTAGCAATTTTTATGCTTGACTTTGACAGATTTTCAATATCATTTGAAGATAATTTACTTCTTTCTGCAAGTTTTCCAACTTCTGAAGCTACAACACCGAAACCTTTACCGTGCTGTCCGGCTCTGGCAGCTTCAACAGCTGCATTAAGTGATAGAATATTTGTTTGAAATGCAATATCATTTATTATAGAAACTCTTTCAGAAATTTGTTCTAAAGCACTTACAGTCTGTTCTACGTTATCATTATTTTCATTTATTCTTTTAACTGCTTGATTTACTATTTGTGCTGCAATATTAGAATTTTCAGTATTTTGTTCAATATTAGCAAGAATTTGTTCTATTGATGCCGAAACTTCTTCAACAGACGATGCTTGTTCGTTTGCACCTTCGGCTATTCTTTCAATTTTTTCTGTTAAAATTCTACTTAATTTTGATAATATATTAGCGCTATTCTTTATCTCAGAAATTATTTTTCTAAGCTCTTTCATTACGTTATTTAAAGCTATAGACATTTCACCTATTTCATCTCCTGTGTCAATAAGCTCAATTTCAGGTATTTCACCTTTACTAATTGCCGCAAGCACATTTTTTAATTTTTCTACCGGATGCAAAATACTTCTGGAAGTAAATATTGCGGAAGCTATAGAAATACCAATTATTAATATCAGCATAATTACAATAAAAGCTTGAAAAGAAGAATAAGATTTTGTAATATTTATATTCCCATTATTAACCGAACTATCCATATTTTTTTTCAAATTAGATAATTCATTCATTATTTTATTTGTAAGCAAAATAATATTTCCGCCTTCTTCATCTACATTACTTTGAGCATCAAAAAATATAATTGCATCATCATATGATTCTAAATCACTTAATGATTCCATAACTTCTTTATGCATAACAAATAAAGTGTCTCTAACTTGAATTGTAATTTCTTCAAAAAGCTTTTTATCATCATTTGACCATTTTTTCGAAATTGGTTCAATTTTTTCGATTAAAGCAGGAAATATAGAATTGTGCAATTTTTTTAATCTGTCTTTATCTTTTGTGTCTGATATTTTGTCAATAAGAACCCAGCTTTTAATAAGCATTTTTGAGTTATCAACTAAATTATAATATTCATCGATTAATGTTTTTGATGGCGAATAAATATTTATTATCTCTTGAGAAATTTTCTTATTTTCTTGTAATCGAAAAAATATCATTATGCCAAATATCATAACAATCAATAATGTTATTCCAAAACCTAAGGTCAGTTTTTTAAATATTGATAATTTCATTTGTCTATATTTATAATTATTTGATTCAATATATCTGATATTTTAAACATCTGATTGTGCCAAAATTTAATAAGTTATGTTGCTCTTAATTCTTTTCAAAAAAATTTAACACAATTAATCAAGAAAAAAGCACATAAAAAAATGCATTTTAACCATTAAACACAATAAAAAATATTAGAATTTGCCCTCTTAATTCCAAATATAATTATTTTATTTTAATTAAAGTATAAAATTATTAATAAATGTACTTTTTAAAATATAAAAAATTTATAATCAAATTTTAACATAATATTTGTTTCTAAAAATTATAAAATACCTTAATTGTTGCTGCTCTTGATAATCCTGGTAAAGGTGCATGCTGTCCATTATATGGCTGTAAATATATCATTTTTGAATCTAAAATATTATTTACACCAATTGTTATATCTAAATGATTATCAATAAGTTTAGTTATTCTAAAATTTGAATTTACAATAACTTCAGACGAAAATTTTTCCAAAACTTCACTAGTTCCATTATCATATGTATAAGCATATCTATCAGAAAAATATAAAGCTGAGATATTAAAAGATAATTTGGCGTTTAAGCTTATATTAATCATAGAATTTAAACGTTGAGGCGAAAAAGCTAAAAACATCTCTTCATTTTCTGGAACAACATTGCTGTTTTCGTCATAATTTGTTGCCATGTGATATGCATAATTAAGCATAAAATTAACATATTTACTTTTATATTTTAATTCGGCTTCAAGTCCGTTACTTCCAATAGTTCCTGAGTTAACATAAGTTCCTAAACCTGTTGATGGATCTGAGCCGTAGCTTATTAATTTTTCGAAAGAAATACTAAATGCATTTACTCCAAAATAAAGATTTTCGCCTAATCTATATCCTATTTCAAATTCGTAATTTGTAGCGTTTTCGGGTTTAATTCCATCAACTCCGTCAGGTATTCTATTTGGAATTATTCCGCCCGGAATTCTAAAAGACTGGCTGAACATTGCTTTTAAATGTAATTTATCGATTACTTTTGTTAAAGCCAATCTTGGAACAAAAGAGTTTCCATATTCTGATGATTGATCGAATCTGCCACCAACTGTAACATTTACAATTTTATTAAGATAAATTGCTTGAGAAAATAATGTGATATTTGAAATAGATATT
>JAFGWC010000048.1 GCA_016937695.1 Bacteroidales bacterium | reverse complement strand
TTTTAAAATGTCGATACTTTCAACATCACTAATCGAAAGTGTACTAATTGCGCTTGCGTCGGTTGGAGTTCCATCAATAAGATAAAGTGGCTGATTGTTTCCATAAATGCTGCTTTGTCCTCGCATTGTGGAACCGTCAAATCCCGGAACTCGGCTTCTAAGTTCATTCAATACAGAATTATTTCGAATATAATCGCTATCTGTAAATTTTATTACTTGATCTGGATTATTGTGTAATTTCATTTCTTTTGGCTTGTTTGGATCAATTTCTTCTTGTTTTTTTGCTGCAATAGGTATTTTATGTTTCTCGAATAAACTATCTAGATAAAAACCATAAAATGGATAGAAATTGCTTGCTAAATCATAATTGTCGTCAATTAAAATCAAAACGTTTTTTTTGTCAACTCGGCTTCTTGCTTCTAATAAAATGTCTAAAGTGTCGGTATAATATGAAAAATGGAATTCGAATTGGCCTTTTTCATTTGTATATGTTTTTAAAATATCATTATATTTATTCAAAAAAGTTAATTCAACAGATGCATCTTTTGATGGAATATTGAAAAGATATTTTGTAATTCTGCCTTTAAGTTCAATATCTTTCTCTATTTTAAATTTTGGATTTGTAATACTATCATTTAAAATTTCTTGCCAGTTAAATTTGCACCAAGCTTGTGTAAGCATTAGAATATCAAGTGCTTGTGTAGTATTTTCATCATTAGAAAAGTAAAAATCTGGATTTTCAATATTTCCTTTTAAATCAGATTGTAATAAAAAATAATTGATGATGTTAGTTTTATTTTCAATTTCAGAAAAATTACTTTTTTTTCTCACAGAAACAGATAAATTTGATTCTGAAATTTTGCCTCTAAAATCGGTAACTTTAAAATTTAAATTAATACTATCTCTTGTATTATATGTTTTATTTAATTGATTTGTTTCAATATTTAAAAAATCTTTTTTGTTTATAAAAACTAGTCTTTCGGCAAAAGGTTTTGCTTTGGAATTAAACAAGGTAAAATGCAAAATTCCTGATGGAAAAATTGATTTGTCAATTTCAAAATCAATCATATTATTTTCAAAAACATGTTGTTCTTTATAATAGATTTGGCCGCCGTTTTGAGCTATTAAAAATATTTTTTTTGCATTAATATCATTACTAAAAATTTGATTTGTTTTAATATTTATTTTCAGCTTGTTTTTTTCATTTCTGATATTTAAATTATAGCCTGTTTTTATTTGTTTCGGCAATTTGTATTTTTCTTTAAATCCTGATGGTGAGTTGATTACAGCATAATATTCTTGCTCTTTTTCGGCTTTAAATTTAATTTTTCCCATTCCTAAATGTTCGCTTTTAAAGACTGAAATTTTATTTCCTGATTTTGAAAATATTTCGCCGCTAACATCAACGCCTTTTCCAAATTGGTTTATTGCTTTAAAAGCCAAATTTGTTTCAATATTTTCGATTAAATATCCGCCTTCAGGAAAAAATTGTAAATCAATCTGTTCTTTTGTCTTTTTTATTTTTTTTGCTTTTTTATGGAAAAGTTTATTGTAAAAAAGCTTATTTTCTTTGTTTATTATTGCAATATTTTTAGAAAACAGAAATTCTTTTCCGTAATTTTTCATATTGCTTGTATAAGCTCTAATTTTGTAAATTCCGGTTTGCACAGTATCTGAAATTGGAAAATCACCATTTGCAAAACCAGATTCGTTTTTCAACATTTGATTCATAAAAACACTATTATTTGGCGCAATTATTTCAACATAAATGTTTTTACTAATTGTGTCAGCTTGTTTTTGTGCCGAATTTAATAAATATGTTTTGTACCAAATAGTATTTCCCGAATAATATAAATCCTTATCTAGATGTAAATATAATTTCTGCTGCGGAATTTTGGATGTGTATTCCTTGAAATTTTTCAGAATAAAATCTAACCAATAATCATTAATATTAGATTTTGAAAAGGCAAAACTTAATAAAATGAAAATTGATAATAATTTAATTATTGATTTTGTTTTCATTTTTGTTAAAGTTAATGATTTTGATATTTGAAATTTGAAGTGTTAAAAAAACTTGTTAATATCTTAATTATAAGCAGATTAATTCGTTTTTTTATTCCGGCTTAACATAATCCATTTCATAATGCACAATTCCGGTTTCTATAAATTCATCATCAATAATTGTAAAGTTATGTTTTTTGTAGAAATTAACGGCATTAATTTGAGCAAAAAGATATATTTTTTGATTTTTTCCATTAACTTTTTCGAGCATAAATTTCAAAAGTTGAGACGCAAATCCCTTTTTTCTGTGTTCTTTTAAAATTGCAAAACGCTCAAGCTTAATTCCTTTCGTTGTTGTTCTGTATCTGGATGTTCCTACTGGAATTTCATTGTTGAATATCAGAAATTGAATTGCTTTTTCATCAAATTCGTCATATTCCATGTCTTTTGGAACATTTTGTTCTTTTATAAAAACTGTTTCTCTAATTTTAAAAGCTTTTTCCGTTAAAGTTTTATTATTAAAGTTGAAAGAAATAATATTAATTGACATTGTAAAAGTCTTTAATTTATTGAAAAAAATAAAAAAGCCGAAAGAGAAAAACTTCAACTTTCGACTTTTTTGTTTCCAGAATTTTGTTTTACATAAAATCTACTTCTTTTGTCGATTTTTTATTGTTAATTATGGAATAATCGTCACGTTTTCCACAGCCTAAATTAAGATTTAGTCCAAGCATTATGTTTATTGATTTTGATGCTTTTGGCCAAATTGCAGCGTTTAAATTATCTGTTACAATATAAAACTGAGTTGGTCCGGCTTTAAAAGCTAAACCCAAGCCAATATTATTGTATGAACGATTCATAGCTGAATAGCTTAAAGTTCCGGAAAACCATTTAACAGGCGCAAAATTTGTAGAAAGAGTTGCTGATTGATGTATTTTTCTGTCGTAAAAATATGTTCTTGATAATAAACCTACATTCATAAAATCTGTAATATTATAAGTTGCACCAATGTAAATATTTGACTGTAAGAATGTTGTGTATTTTGAATTTGTTTCATCAAATGTAAAAAAATTTGTAATTGAGTCAGTCAACGCATCAAATTCGCTATAATCAGATTCAACAAAAGCAGAATCTAAATTTAAACCTGTATATTCAAAACTTCCTTTTTGAATTAAATTAACAGTGTTGTTTTTCCACGAAATAAATCCTAAATCGGTAATGCTTGCAAAAAGTCTTAATTCATCGTTAAACTGATATGTGGCGCCAAAATCCATTCCAAGTCCGAAATTTTTAAAAGAGAGTAAATCTTTTGCAATATATGAGGTTTCATATTCTTCAAATCCTTCTATATTGCCATCTTCATCTCTTTTATAAGTTAAAGGAAGCGAAGTATTTAAATTAATATCAGTTTCAAGAGTCATTGCATATGTTATGTCTTCTGTGGTTAGTTTTAAATCGCTGTTTTTACTTTCAATACTTGCAATTCCGGCTAATATTTTAAGTTTAGCTCCAACTGTAAGTCTGTGTGTAATTCTTTTAGATAATCCAAAAGCAAATTCGTTATAATTTATAAAATCAGGACCTACATCGTTAATTTCCAGAGCATTATCAGTTCCTATATACTTTGCATTTCCATCAATAAGTTTAATCAAATCTTCGGGATAAGAAATTCTGGCTTTTGTTTTATTTGAGATGTCGAAAGTGAAATAGTAATCTTTTGCCCAAAAACCAATTCCTAAAATAGGAATTTGAGTTTCAAGCATAAAATAATTATTTTTTCCCAGTTTATCTTTTAAGTTATTGACATCTAGAATAAGCGAATCTCTGTAAATACCTGTTCCTAAGTGAATTAAATCTTTATAAGTAAAGCCTGAATTTAAAACTCCAAAATTTATTGTTGAAAGAGCAGGTAAACCAATAAAGCCGTTACAATTACTTTGAAACGCCGGATTAGTATAGTTAGATTGATGTATACCATCCATAAAATACATTGTATTTATCTGAGAATATGCTTGTTGCGAAGAAAATATGCTAAAAGCAATTATTATTAATAATGATAATCTAATATTAAATTTTTGCATTATATTGATATTTTTATGTTTATCTTACTTTATAGAGATGGATTTAATTTAAATCGAGCACCCATTTTTATTCCAACTTCATAGTTTGAATAAAGTTTAACATTTTGCCCTAAATTAGCATCAGTAGTATTTAATATTATTTTAAAAATTATATTTGTTGATTTTAAAATATTTTTAATTCGGGTATCATTAGTTTCAGAAATGGTTGTTGTTTCTGTGTTTTGATTAACTTTACCATTTATGTCAACTAATCCTGCATCTATTTTCAATCCATTAGTAAATAATGAATCGAGAACAACATATTCATCATCTACAAAATAAAATTGAGTATTTATTGAAATAGGAAAGCCGTTATTCATTTCAATTCCAAGAATAAGAGATTCGATTAGAGTTGTGTCTGAATCGCCTAAGCTAAACTCTATAGTATCTTGCATCACAATGTTTTGCATTCTTAAATCAAGCGGAATAGATAAATCCATTTTTATACTGTCCATTGTATGTGGCGGAACATCATAAGCATCGCCCGGAATTGTTTCAAAAGTTGCTCCAAACGAAAGATGATGAGGTAAATTAGAAATAACTTCATCAATATTACTAGTTGTATTGTCAAGTGCTATTTCTGTTGTTTCAAAATTGCCATTTATTAATGGGTAATTAACTATTATCCAGCTATCTATAACTGAACCTGTAAATAAATGTTTATTATATGATGTTTCATCATCGTAATAGTAAAAATCTTGAAATTTGAATTGAACAGGAACAGACCAATAATTTTTTATATAAACTGTTGCGCTTGGGTTGGCAAATACTATTTCACCTTGTTTTAATAGTTTTTCTAAGCCTAAATATATAATTTGAGGTGAAATTTGATATGTAACATATGGTAAAGAACTTCCGCTTAAAGGTTCATCTTTTAATAAATCTTCTATGCTTACGGCTGTAAGTTCAAATTTGTAATTTAAACTTATAAAGCCTTCATTATCAATAATTAAGAAGCTTTCTGTTTCATCTCCTTTAGGCAAAATTTCTTCTAAACTTATTGATGCATCTATAATTGGAATTGCTATATCAGAATTTAATTCAATATGTGTTGAAAGATTGTCTGTATTAAAATCATAAGCGCCTTCGCATGAACTCAGAAAAAAAAGTGCCGAGATAAAAGCTATGAGATATATTGAAAGTTTCATGTTTTATTTTTTTTTGATTATTATTACTAAAACCCATTATATAACGCTAATTTACAAATTTAATTATGGATATACAAAATTTGAAAATTTAGTGCATTTATTTTTCATTAATAAAACTATAATTATTTAACTTATTGTTATTGCTGCCAACAATTAAATTTAGATTTTTACTTTTTGTGTTAATTGAAGTAATATTAAATGGACTGCATCCATCCATTGGGAAACCTGTAATTAGTTTTCCGTTAGGGTTAAACAAATATATTTTGTTTTTGTTTTTTTCAGTTAGTCCAATGTATTTTATGCCTTTATTAAACTGATAAAACGATAAAGAATTATCTATCGAAGAATTAAATTTATTTTCAAATCTAACAGATTTATCTCTGTTGTAAACTATTAATTTGTTATTATCAGTAAAAACGAAATAATTTGCATTGTTTCCTAATAAATCAACATAGCTAAAGTTGTGATTTTCAGAGAATTCATCCAAATTTAATTTTTTTACACTTCCATCAAGAAAAATAAAATAAATTACGCCTTTATTATTTGTACAAACAAATCTGGCGTCTTCTTTTGATTTGCCTTTTTCAAAATAGAATTTATTATTTTTACTTCTTTCAAAGTTTAATTGTGGTTTTATTCTAATTTTTCCTCTGCGGTCTACAATATATGTTTTGTTTATGTCAGAAAATATAATGTAATCTTTTTTGTCGTGAATAAAATGCTGAGCTTCGTTATGCACAAGACTCTGTGTTTCACCAAATTCCCAACCATCTATTTTGCCGCCATTTTTATTTAATAAGTAAATGTTTTTATTTTCGCAGGCAACTAAAATTCGATAATCTTTGTTTTTATCGTAATCAAAAATAGAAATGCCATTTGTAGCCGGAGATTTAAAATTTATAGGATAATTTTCGACATTGTTTCCGTTTCTATCAATTAAATAAAAAGTGCTTTTTGTGTTAAACATATATTGAAGTTTATTGTTTTTATAAAAATCAATTTGATGTATTTTTCCTAATATTTTTTCACTTAATTTTTTCTTCCATAGTATTTTTCCTTCTTCACTTATAAGATACAATTTGTTATTTGCGTCTTGTAAAATAACATCGTTGTTTCCGGTGTTATGGTTTTTGACAATTTGTGGTTTCTCAATTATCAATGTATCAAGCTTTATTTCCCAAATATTTTTTGAGTCTCTTTTATAAACAGGCTTATAGTTTAAATAGATGCTTGAAAAAAACAATTCTTTTGAGCTGCTAAATTGTAAAGAAATTGCCTGAAGCTTATTAAATTTTTCTATATTTTTAATATAATTTTTCTGATATTCTGAGTTTAAAATATTGTTTATAAGCAATTTAGAATACGAAAAGTTTGAATAAACAAATATATTTGATTCTGAAGAAATGCTTTTAGAGAAATTTTGAAAGTCTGTATCGTTTTTTAAACTGTTTTTAATTTTAAGTTTTTGATAAAAATTGCTTAAAACACTAACCGAATTTGCAAAAACAACATAATCATCAGTAATAAAATAATATGAAGCGTTTAAATTATTGAAAATATTTCCAAAAAGCACAGAAAAGATTTTAGGAAGAAAGAATTGTTTAGCATTAATATTGTTTTCGCTATCTATAGAAATTAGTTTATTTAATACTTTTTTATCTAAGCTGTCGATTGGGCTTAAATTATTCATTTCTTCTGTAAATTTCTCATTATCTGCAAGTTGAAATACGCCAACAATATCGTTTTCACCTTGCGATAAGCTTTTATTTATCCATGCAATACAAGCACTTCCTTCAATATTTTTATAAAATAAATCATTAATATCATTTTCATATTTCGTTTGTGGTTTAATATATTTTTTAAATTTATCATATCTTTTTAAATAGCTGATATATTGATTTTTCCATTCATTAATATTAGATAAATTTAAAGCAACAAATGCAGCAGTATTATTTGGTAAAACTTCTAAGAAATCGTTATCTAAAGATTTTTGTTTATTAAAAGTGCTTAAATACTGATTAATTGAGTCTTTTGCATATGTATATCCGCTTAAAATTATAGCATCATCTTTTAGTTTTAAATCAAAAGCAGACCAATAAGCGAAATAATCCAAAAAGTCTATTGCTGAATTATAATCCTGATTTACAAAATTTGATAAAATTTTAGGGAAAAAATTGTAATTGATGTAAATGTTTGCATCAACATTTTTTCCTGCTGTGGCTGAGAGTTTCCTGAAAGCGGAATTCGATAAAATCGAATTTTTTTTATTTATTTTTCTTGCTGATTTTTCTAATAAAATTTTTGAAAAGCTAAAAACAAAGCTATTATTTTCAAAATAGTAATAGAAATTGTTTTCCTGATCTATTTCTTCATAAAAATTAACATCAAAAATATTGATGTTTTCATAATCTCTTTGTTTAATAATAGCACTTTTGCTTACTTTTTTGCTTATGAAGTTTTTTATAGCATCAGCATCAGTTTTTTTTTTTATTGGAACAACAAATAAAAATTCGTTGCTTTTTTTACCTGAAAAATGCGATGAAATAATTACATTATTGTTCGAAAATATATTTTTTAATTGAATTTCATTTGTAAGTACAGAATCCAAAAAATCTAAATTGTCAAATAAACCATTCATGACAGAAATATCTGAAAATTCTTTTTTTATTAAATTCTTAGAGTTAAATTTATCAATAAGTTCATATAAATTATTCGATTCTAAAATAATTGCAGCATCTTCGGGAATTGCCTTTATGGTTTGGTTTATGGTTTTTTCTTTTTTACCAATAAATTGCATTCCAATTGCAATTAAAATTAAAATTCCAATAGTAATAAAGATAGTTGTTCTATTTTTTAACATAATGTTTGATTATTTTTATTTAAAGTTCAAAATTATTAAATTTATCTAAAGATATAATGTTTTTACTGCGAATATATTTTCATGAATTAAAAAATAGAGCTATTCGTATATAAAATTGATAAAATTATCAAAAGTGATTAGCTGTAAAATTATGTTTTTGATTAATTGCAGGATTTGTTTTATTAAATTGAATTATATTTGCTAAATGGAAATTAAACAAAATTATTCACTAAATTTATTAAAGGTATGTTAAACAAAATTTTTATTACGGTAACTTTTTTATTAAGTTTTAGCTTATTACAAGCTCAAAGTAGTTTTGTAGCCGACAGAACAATGGTTGTTGCGCCGGATACTTTATTAGAAGCACCTGCAAACTGGTTTAATCTTGATGTAGTAACTGATAAAGTAAGAGGTGTAAGTACAGAAAAAGCTTATGCTGAACTTTTACAAAATAAAAAAACAAAAACTGTTATTGTTGCTATTATAGATTCAGGTATTGATATTGAACATGAAGATTTAAAAGATAAAATCTGGACAAATGAAGATGAAGTAGCAGGAAATGGAATAGATGATGACAAAAATGGATATATTGATGATGTTCATGGTTGGAATTTTATCGGTAACGCAAATGGAGATATGGTTAATTATGATAATCTAGAATTAACCAGATTATACGTTAAATATAAAAAAATCTACGAAGGAAAAAAAGAATCTGATTTTAAAGGAAAAAAATTAGATGAATTTAATCAGTACGTAAAACTTAAACTAGAGTTTGAAAAAGAATTTGCAGAAGCTGAAATGCAATATAACCAAATTAACGGTTTTTATACAGCATATTTAAATGCAGATAAATCTGTTAAAGAATATTTGAAAAAAGATGAATATGCTATTGAAGAATTAGATTCAATTAATTCTGAAGATGAAAATTTAACAAAATCTATTCAAATATTAAAAAGAATGAGTTTAATGCCTTTTTCTATTGAAGATTTAAAATCGTATGTAGAACATTTTGAGCAACAAACTAAATACAACTTAAATGTAGATTTTGATCCACGTTCAATTGTAGGTGATGATTACGAAAACAAAAGCGAAAAATTTTACGGAAACAATAAAGTAAAAGGTCCTGATGCATTTCATGGAACACATGTTGCCGGAATTATTGGTGCAAACAGAAATAATGAGCTTGGAATTAAAGGCATTGCTTCTGATATTAAAATAATGGTTGTTAGAACAGTTCCTAATGGCGATGAAAGAGATAAAGACGTTGCAAACTCAATTATTTATGCCGTTGACAATGGAGCAAAAGTTATAAATATGAGTTTTGGAAAAGCTTATTCTCCATATAAAAGTGTTGTGGATAAAGCAGTTAAATATGCTGAGAAAAAAGGTGTTTTATTAGTACATGCAGCCGGAAACGACAACCAAGATAATGATTTGGTTAAAAATTTTCCGAATAAAATTTATTCTGCAAAAAAATCATGTACAACATGGATTGAAGTTGGGGCTTCATCTTGGGTTGATACAGATGAGTTTATTGGTGGATTTTCAAATTATGGAAAAGAAAATGTAGATATTTTTGCTCCGGGTGTAGATATTTTTTCATCAACTCCTGAAAATAATTATAAAAATGCAAATGGAACAAGTATGGCTTCGCCAGTTGTAGCTGGTGTTGCAGCTTTAGTTCTTTCTTATTACCCAGATTTAACAGCTGCTCAATTAAAAGATATTTTACTTAAATCGGCTGTTATTTATAAAGATGTATTAGTTAATATTCCCGGTCAAAAAGAAAAGAAAACTGAATTTAAAAATTTATGTATTACCGGAGGAATTGTTAATGCTTATAATGCATTAAAATTAGCTGAAGAGATTTCAAAAAAGTAAATTTTAATTCTCAGAATTATCTAATTTGATTTTATAATCAGACAGTTAATATACAAAGTAAAAAAAATCCGTTAATTAATTTTAACGGATTTTTTAATATAAATGATTAAATTTTTATACTAAACCATTTAGCTTAAAGCATTCAACATAGGCTTTGTCATCGCCTTGAATATGAGTAATAACCCAATTATTAAGAAATACAATTATTTTATAAACAGCATCATAATTGCCATCGGAGAATTGAGCTTGAAATTTTTTAATTGTAGAAACAAACTTTTCATGATTTTTTTTGTGATCATTACCACTATTACATTTAAAATCTTCAAGATATTTTTCTTCAAATCCAAAATGATAATCAGTATAATCAAGTAGTTTTAAAATATCTTCGCTAATATCTTTAGCAGGCGCATCATTTTTAAACGATTTGTATAAAGAATTGATAAAGTCTATCCATTTTCTGTGTTGTTGATCAATAATATTCAATCCAATAGAGAAACTGTCGCTCCAGTTTATTAAATTACTTTCTTTTGCTAAATTTTCAGGAATAACCAAACCACTTTGTTTAATGAAGTTTTCTAATACATTTATGTGTGTTGAATAATTGAATTCTTTTAAAAGCATTTTCTCATTTAAGTCGTCAAGTTTTTTTGTTAAACTTAATTCTTGATCTAGATTTTTAATAAATAAAATCAGTTTTTTCATACCTGAAAGCTCAATTTCCTGAATATTCATAATTGTTTCAAATTCATCGCCTTTACGTGTTTTTATTAATGAATTTTTATTGCCTTCAATTAAATCGAAACGTTTTGTTTTAAAATAAGTTGATATTTTTTTGTCAAAATCTTTTGTTATTTCTTCCGGAAATAAATCAGAAATATTTCTTCCAATAATTTCCGCCTTTTCGAATCCCCATAATTCTTCAGCGGTTTTGTTGAAAAATTGAACTTTTTTTGATTCATCAAACATAATTACAGAATCAAGGCTGTTTTCAAGCGTTAATTCTATTTGCTTTTCTAAATTTTTTCTTGTTTTAGTTTGTTTTTCTATATCAGTAGTTATTTTTTCAATTCTTAGTCTTTGTTTTTTATCTCTTTCAACCAAGTTAACTTTCATGTTTTCAAGCTCATCAACTTTTTTATTAAGTTCTTCTTCTCTTCGCAACGATTCTTCCTGAGCAGTGATAATTTCTTCCATATTCTGTCTCATTTCTTCATCTTGTTCTTGCATTTCTTGAGCTTGAATTCTTGATTGTTCAAGTAATTCGGCTGTTCTTGTATTAATTTTTGAAGTAGAAAGAGTAGATGCGATACTTTCAGCAATTCTTTCAACAAGTTGTATTTCGTATTTTTCAAAAGTGTTAAAAGAAGCTATTTCAATTACTCCAAGAACTTCTTCGTCAAGTTTTAAAGGAACTATTAACAAACTTTTCGGATTTGCGCCTCCTAAACCAGATTCAATTTCAATATATTCTTCTGGCAATTCTGTCATGTAAATTGTGTATTTTTCTATTGCAACGGCACCAACTAAACCTTCTCCCAAAAGAATTTTTTTCTCTACAAATTTTTCTCTGTTATATGCATATGCTGATATAAGTTCTAAAAAAATATTTTCTTTATCTGTATCATTTAAAATAAAAATACCGCCTTGATTTGCTTTTAGATATTTTACTAGGTTTTGAATAATATCTTTAGATAAAAGTTTTATATTTTCTGTATGATGTCTTAAAATTTCACCAAATTTAGCTAATCCTTCAGTTGTCCATGTTCTTTGAGTATCTTCTATTTTACGTTTGGCTTCTTCTTCGTTTGCTGCTTGTAAACTTTTACGCATTTCTAATAAAGCATTTCCTAATACGTCTTTAGAACTTAATGGTGAGTAATTGCTTAGAAAATCGCCTTTCCCAATATTTGTAGCAAAAGCAGATGTTTTTTTCAAACCGGCTATTAATTTATTTAAAGCAGAAGACATTTGTCCTAATTCATCTTTAGAGCTAAACACGATATTTGGCGGCAATTCACCTTCAGAAAGTCTTTTTACTATTGTTACGATACCTAATAAAGGTTTTGTGAAAGTATTTGAAACAATAATCATAATTATAACAATTGCTGCTAAAGCAAGTAAAGTAAAAATACTGTTTAGTACTTTAATTTTATTTGTGTTTGCTCTTAATTCAAGTCCTGCTTCTACATATAAATCAATAAAAACATTATCAATTTCATTATATTGTTTTGCTAATTGCTCGTGGTTTTGTTTATAAAATTTGTATATTTTAATTAATTGAACATTTTTTGTGTATGCAGTTAAGTCTAAAGATTCAACTACTGTAATACTTGAAATAGAGTCGTTGAAAATACTATCGTTTTCAGCAATTACATCTTCAAAGTTTCGGTGTGTTAAAATATATTCGTCGCCAGATTGTATTTGGTCTTTTTTAATTTCCTCAACATTTGCAAAATAAGGATTTAATACATTATTTATGCTGGATTTTGTTTCATCTAAGTAATTAATCGCTTTAATTCTTAATATGTTACTTTTATTAGGAAAAATGAGGTTTGTTTGTTTGTAAAGGCTGTCATAAATTAAATTAGTCTTATTTCTAGAAATTATATGGTCTTCTACAATATTATCTATGATTCTTATTTCATCGCTTTGAATTATTTCCATAAGCAATCTTATATCATTAAGATTTATATTCGATAATTCTTGTAAATTCAAGTGGGCTTGATTAGTTTTTTGAATTATTCCTTCGCTAGATTCAATTTTTTCTAAAGCACTAAATTGCCAAAATAATAGAATTATGAAAATTATTGCTATTAGGAATAATCCTGCAAATAATTTTATTTTTATGTTAAAATTCTGCAAAAAGTTCATTTTGTAATTTGTTGGTTTTCAGACTAAAATATCTAATTTTTAAAATATTGATTAAAAATACAATAAAATAGATAAATGTAAAAAATAATTAGATACAAATAAAATTGTAAGCTATTTTTATTGAATTAAATCATTACATAAGCTACAAACAATATACCATTGAGTTTACAAATTTATTTTTTAAATGAAACTATATTTTTTATACTGATAAATTATATTTTAATAATATTATTTGTCAGTAATTATTGTTTTTAATTATCTGTTTAACAGAAAGATAACTTTTAAATCATAGTACTGAAAAAAGTTGAAAGAAAAGTTTTAAATTGATAAATTTCATTAAAAATAGTTTAACTAATTATGTTTTTTTCGAAAGTTGTTAAAAAACCTCTATTTTTGCAAAAAAATATATTGTGAATATTGATAAAATTGTACTTCCTGAATATCCTGTCTTTTTAGCACCGATGGAAGATGTTACAGATCCTTCTTTCAGGCATATTTGCAAGCATTTTGGTGCTGATATGATGTATACCGAATTTGTAGCTTCAGAAGCATTGATTAGAGACGTGAAAAAAACTTTTAAAAAGCTGGAAGTTTCTGATTATGAGCGTCCTATAGGAATACAGCTTTATGGGCATAATATTGATGCAATGGTTGATGCTGCAAAAATTGCAACCGAAGCAAATCCTGATTTAATTGATATAAATTATGGTTGTCCGGTTAAAAAGATTGCAACAAGAGGCGCAGGTGCAGGAATGTTGCGTGATATTCCAAAAATGATAAAAATGACAGAAGAAATTGTAAAAGCTACAAATTTGCCTGTTACTGTAAAAACTCGTTTAGGATGGGATTCTGATGAACTTATTATTGAGGATATTGCTGAAAGACTGCAAGATACAGGAATAAAAGCTTTAACAATTCATGGTCGCACAAGAGCGCAAATGTATAAAGGAATTGCTGATTGGACATTAATAGGAAAAGTTAAAAATAACCAAAGAATAAAAATTCCAATTATTGGAAATGGAGATATAGATTCGCCTCAAAAAGCAAAAGAAGCTTTTGATAAATATGGCGTTGATGGAATTATGGTTGGAAGAGCTACTTACGGACGTCCATATATCTTCAAAGAAATTAAATATTTTTTAGAACATGGTGAAGAAATGCGTCCATTAACTTTAAAAGAAAAAGTAGAGCTTGCTAAAATGCATTTTACAAAATCAATAGAATATAAAGGCGAAAGGCGAGGAGTTTATGAAATGCGCAGACATTTGGTTTCATATTTTAAAGGCATTCCTAATTTCAAAGAAATGCGTTTAAAACTTGTTACAACCAACGAACCCGAAAAAGTTATTGAATTAATTGATTTTATATTGAAAAATTACAATAACTAATTAATAATGAGCTTATTAAAATATAACATTCCATTTAACTTAGATTCTACAGAAAGGACATTATTTCATAAAAGCATAATTTTAAGAAAAAAGTTTTTAAAAAATCTTTATATCGAATGGTATAAAATATTTTTAAAATCAATTTCAAATTTGCCAAAAGGCAAAATAATTGAGATTGGTTCCGGCGGCGGCTTTATAAAAGAAATTATTCCTTCAGTTATAACAAGCGATTTTTTAAATTTGCCCGAAAATGATATGTGCTTTTCGGCAACAGACATGCCTTTTAATGAAAGTGAACTTTCTGCAATTTTTATGATAGATACTTTTCATCACATCCCGGATGTTGAAAAATTTTTGTTTGAAGCAGAAAGAACATTAAAAAAAGGAGGAAAAATTATAATGATTGAGCCGGCAAATACTTTGTGGGGAAGATTTATTTATAAAAACTTTCATCACGAAGCTTTTTTACCGGAATCATCGTGGAAATTAGAAGGAGATGGACCAATGAGCGATGCAAATGGAGCTTTGCCTTGGATTGTTTTTGAACGCGATATTGATATTTTTAAAAACAAATTTAAAAGTCTGCAATTAATTGATATTAAATATCATACACCATTGAGATATTTATTAAGCGGCGGAGTTTCTTTTAAACAATTGGTTCCTGATTTTATGTTTTTACCAATTACTTATTTCGAAAATTTTATTTTGTTTTTCACAAAACAATTTTCGATGTTTGTAACAATAGAAATTGAGAAAATTTAAGCGGCAAAAAATAAAGAATAACTTACAGCAATTAATCCAATTATTAAACAGTATAATGCAAAATAAATTAATTTTCCGTTTTTAACAATTTTAATCATCCACGAACAAGCTAAAAGGCCTGATATAAAAGCAGTTACAAAACCAATAATTAAAGCTGTAGAACTAATTCCGTTTTCGGCTGAGAAACTTCCATCCATTAAATCTTTAATATTTGCGCCAATAATCGGAACTAAAACCATAAGAAAAGAAAATCGAGCTGTTTTTTCTTTATCATTTCCAAGCAAAAGTCCGGTAGAGATAGTTGCGCCAGAGCGTGATATTCCGGGAAGAACAGCAATAGCTTGTGCAATACCAATAATTAAAGCATCTTTAAAACTAATATCTTTTTCTTTTGGTTTTGCATAAAATGTAAATGCCAAAAGTATTGATGTAACTATAAGCATTGAACCAACAAGCAGAATATTTCCATTAAAAAGGCTTTCTAAATAATCTTTGAATAAAAGGCCAATAATTCCTACTGGAATAATTGAAACAGCAATTTTAAAAATATAAGCGGTTTCCTCGTTCCATTCAAACTTTAAAAAAGCGGTAATTATTTGCCAAATATCTTTTCTAAAAACAATTATTGTGCTTAAAACTGTAGCGCCATGAACAACAATTGAAAAAGTTAAGCTTTCGCTTACATTAACTCCCAATAATACTTTTCCTATTTCTAAATGTCCGCTACTACTAACGGGCAAAAACTCTGTAAGTCCTTGAATAATTCCAAGAATAGCTGCTTCTAACCAATTCATTTTCAGATATATATTTATTCTTTAGGCTTTTTCATAATAGCCCAAATTTCGAAAAGAAAGCCAAATAAAACTACAATTGGCGCTAAAGTTATTCTTTGAAAACTAAAAAGTTCTTTTTCATTAAATACATCAGGATTTTCAGAACCGCCGCCCATCATTAGTAAAAAACCGATAATAATTATTGCAAAACCAATAATTAAATAAATATAATTTTCTTTAGCTAATGCAAAATTATCTTCTTTTTCTGTTTCTTTTTTTGCCATTTTTTTATTTTATTAAAAACCAACACGTAGTCGGCAAAAATAACAAGTTTTTTTTAATAAAAAGATATTTAGTGGGTTTAAATTTTCTGATTAGAAACTTAATAAAACAATTCATCCGATTTTAAACGAAGAAATCTGTTTACAGCAAAATATGTTGATAATGAGCTTATTATAACTCCTAAGATTAACATAATGATAAATATCAGCCATTTATCGTAAATAATAATTATATCTTCAAGTGTATTTTGAAGGAAATAAATAGAAAAAATCATCAGTAAAATAGAAATTAAAGCTCCTAAAAACCCTAAAAAAACAGCTTGTTTTAAAAATGGTTTACGAATGAAGTTTTTTGTTGCGCCAACAAGCTGCATTGTGTTGATTATAAATCGTTTAGAGTAAAAAGAAAGTCTTATAGTATTGTTGATTAAGGCAAAAGAAATAAGAAAAAACATTAAGCTGAAAGCTAATAATACAAAGCTGATTTTTCTAACATTTTCATTTACAACCGAAACCAATGATTTTTGGTAAGAAACTTCTTTTACAAGCGGATTTTTTTTAAGATTTTTTTCAATTAATAAAATACTGTCTTTGTTTGCGTATTCTGCTTTAAGCCTAACGTCAATTGAAGCTAAAAGCGGATTAAAACCCAAAAAATCGATAAAATCTTCACCTAAATTTTCTTTTAAACTTTCGGCGGCTTCTTCTTTTGTAATAAATTTGGTTTCAATAACAAAATCTGCTAAATCTAATTCTTTTTGCAGCTTTATTATGTCCATTTCCATTTCATCATCGTGTAAAATTATTGAAAATCCAATGTTTTCTTTTGCGTAATCAGATAATCTTTTGGCATTTACAATAAGTAAACTTATTAAACCAAGCATAAAAATCACTAAAGAAATACTTATTACAATAGAAAAATAAGAGCCTTTTAATTTATTTTCTGATAAATTATTATTATTCATTTTTTTGAAATAAGGTTTTTTTGTATTCAATAATCTACAAATATATAAAAAAGTTAAAAATAATTTACAAAATGTAGTTAAAAGATTGAATTTTAACACTGTAAAAAATATTAAAATTTAATTTTAACTTTGCGGATTAAGTTTTAAAAAATAGAATTTTGGGCATAATAAAAAAACAAAGTATACAAGGCAGTATATTTTTGTATTTAGGAGTATTTATAGGTTTTATAACAACGTCAATACTTTTTCCGCGCATTTTAAGCGAAGAAGAAATCGGCTTGCTTAATACACTTATTGCCTATTCTGTTGTTTTCGCTCAATTTGGCACATTAGGCTTTAATAGTGCAATTATCAGAATGTTTACATATTTTAGAAATCCTAAAAATAATCATAATGGTTTTTTTTCTTTGGTTTTGGCTGTTATTATTTTCGGTTCTATTGTTTCAATTATTTTATTTTTTATTTTTAAATCATACATAATTCAAGAAAATATTGAAAATTCTCCTTTATTTGTAAAATATATTTATTATTTACTTCCTTTAATATTTTTTACCATTGTTTTTTATTTAATAGATACTTATTATACTGTTCTTTATCATGCAGTTAGAGGACTTTTTTTAAAAGAGTTTATTCAACGAATATTAATATTAATAGTTCTGATAATTTATTATTTACAGATTATAAATGTTGATAGTTTTATTATCGGATATGTTATTTCTTTATCAATACCATCAGTAATAATTGTTATTTGGCTTATTTACGATAAAGAATTTGTGATAAAACCAAATTTCGGATTTATTACCAAAGATTTAAGAAAAACAATATTTAATGTAAGTTTTTTTGGCATTTTAGCAGGAATTGCCGGAAATTCAATAACTCAGATTGACAAAGCAATGTCGAGTTCAATGATTAGTTTGCACGTAACCGGAATATATTCAACAGTTGTTGTTTTTGCTTTACTGATAAAAGTGCCTTCCAGAGCAGTTTTAAAAATATCAATGCCAATTATTGCCGATGCTTGGAAAAACAATGATATTGAATCCATTAAAAAAGTATATATTTCATCAAGTTTAAATCAATTTATAATTGCAGCACTTGTATTTATTGGCATTTGGGCAAATATCGACAATATTTTCAGAATTTTACCTTCAGGTTATGAAGAAGGGAAATATGTTATTTTTTATATAGGATTGGCATTTGTTATTGAAATGGCAACAGGCGTGAATAATACAATAATTGCATCATCAAAATACTATAAATATTTAACATGGTTTTCTTTAATAATGCTTGTTTTAGTAGTTGTTACTAATTTGATATTCATACCTTTATGGCAAATAAACGGAGTTGCTTTTGCATCAGCAATTACCTTAGTTATTTTTACATTTATTAAAGTATTATTTATATACTTAAAATTTAAAATTCATCCGTTTAACAACAAATTTATTTTAGTTGTAATTGTTTCATTATTAGCATATTTCGCTTCTGATTTTATACCATATTTAAATAATTTATATGCTGATATTATTATACGAAGCGGATTAATTACTTTAATTTTTGGAGTTTTAACCCTTTGGTTTAAAATTTCTGACGACGTAAATAATTCTTACAATAAAATTATTAATAAATTAAAATTTTGAAATGAGTAATTTTTTGAAAAAACAAATTGAAAAAGTTTATATAAAATCCGGCGAGATAGAATTTAAGAAAATACAGAAAACTATTGATAAATTTAACATCGAAAAGGAAAATCTGTCTGTTTTAGATGTAGGTTCAGGTTTATGTATTTTTCCGCTATATTTTTCTAAAAAAAACAATAAACTGAAATTTTCATGTGTTGATATAAACCAAGAGCTTGTAGAACTTGCCAAATCGCATAATTTTGAAGCTTATAAATCAAATATTTTAAATTTACCTTTTGATGATAACAGCTTCGATATTGTACATTGCTCTCATGTAATTGAGCACTTAAAATATCCTGATGTAATTAATGCAATAAATGAACTTTTCAGAGTTTGTAAAAAAAATGGAATTGTAATTATTCGTACACCATTAAGAGTAAATCACAGATTTTATAATGATATCGACCACATAAGACCATATCCGCCGGATGCGATAATTAATTTTTTTAATAATGAACAACAACAGCAAAAAGGAAAAATTGAAATTAAAGAAATAAAGCGTTGGTATACAAGAGTTTACTTCGAGTTTGATTATAACAGATTTCCTTTTAAAATAGTAAAATCAGTAAATCAATTTCTTAAATTAATGTGGCTTTTTATTAATTTCCCTATTGATAGGCCAAATAATTACGGAATTGTTTTTAAGAAAAAATAAATTTTAAATGTCTAAAATAATTGGTTTTACAATATCTAAAAATAAAATATCTCATTCTGATATTGATGTTTTTAATGTGGGATTAAGTAAACTTGAATATTCAAAAAACGGATTTAATATTTATTTGTGGGGAATTGGTGATTTGAAAGAATTTGAAAATAAATATAAAATATCACTTTCCTTTCCTAAAAATGAATCTTTGCTTGACAGAAATGTTTTAATTAATTTTGAAAACAATAAAATAACTATTGAAAACGACTGGCTTGCAAGCATTCCTGTATTTTATAATAAAAAAGATTTAATTGTTTCAACATTATCGTTAAAATGCCTTACCGATAAAACAATTGACCAAGAAGGATTGCAAAATTTTATGGAATTCGGATATTCTGTTTTTGAACACACAATGTTCAGTTCGGTTAAGTTTTTAAGGTTTTATTCAAAACTTGCGATTTCAGATTTTAAATTTGAAATTGAATATAAAAAAGATCCGATTATTGAAGAGTTTGGAAAAAACAATATTGTTGATGAAGAAGAAGTTATATCTGAAATAGATTTGTATTTATCTGATATTGAAAACAATACAAAAGGTAAAATAATAATTCCAACTTCAGGCGGATACGATTCTCGATTATTAAATTATTTTGTTAAAGATAAATCCAGAGTGCGTTCTTTTACTTATGGCGGAAGTAAAAATCAGGCAAAAAGCAAAGAAGTATATTATGCCGAAAAATTATCGGAAATATTAAATACAAAATGGCAACATATTAAATTAGACGATTATTTTAAATATTTTAACGATTGGTTTAAAACATTTGGTTTTTCAACACATTTACACGGAATGTATCATATCGATTTTTTTAAAAAAATCAGAAAATCAGAAAAATTTGATAAAAGCGTATTTTTGCTAAGCGGAATAGTTGGAGATGCTTGGGCAGGAAAAAACTATAAATTTGAAATTAACACGCATAAAGATATATATAAACTTGGACTTTCGCATGGCGTAAATCTAAATTTAAAATATTCAAAACTTAATGTTGATGAAAATATAAAAAAAGATTTTTTCAAAAACAATAAAAATGAAATACAAAACTCTGGTTTACAGACAATTACGTTTATTCGTATTAAAATGATTTTATTATCATATTTAATGCAACTGCCTGAATATTTTGGATTTATAAGCTACACACCTTTTTTAAATTTTAATATTGTAACTAAAATGTTTAAAATTTCAGGAAAAAGGCGAGAAAACAGAAAATGGCAAACCGATTTTTTTGTAAAAAACAACATCGATTTAAATTCAATGAATTTAAACGGAACAAACTCAAATACTTTAGATATTGATACATTTAAAATTTCTAAATTTGAGTTAATTGAAACTGAAAATCTGGAAAAATATATTGATAAAAAACAATTGCAAAAAATCAATTCTAAAATAAAAAAAATATCTTTTATCGATAATTTTAAAAATATGCTTTTAACAACTCCAAAAATAAAAGGCGTTTGTCAACTGCTTGGAATTAAGAGTAATACACGACAAGCAATTTTTGAATATTACATAATTAAAGCAATTGAAAAAAGCATAAAAGAATAAGCAGAAAATATGATTTCAAAAATATTTATAGCCGGAGATATTGTAATTTTTTCTGAAAAACAAAATATTGTTGATGAAAAATTAAAAAACATAATTGAAAATTCAGATCTCGCAATTTGTAATTTTGAAGCACCTTTAAAATCGGTTGGAAAAAAAATAAATAAAGCGGGACCATATTTATTCCAAAACCCAAAAGCTTTAGATTATGTTAAAGAAACAGGTTTTTCAATATGTTCTTTAGCAAATAATCATATTTTTGATTATGGCGAAAAAGGATTGAAAACCACATTAAATAAATGCGAAACTCTTAATATTGAGACAATTGGAGCTGATTTTTCTTTCGAGCAAGCAAATAAACTTTTAATAAAAAAAGTAAATGAAAGCACTTTTGGGTTTTTAGCTTTTTCCGAAGCCGAATTTGGAGTTTTTACCGATTATAGCGATTATGGCGCAGTAGCATATATCAATCATCATAAAACAAATAAATTAATTACTGATTCGAAAAAAAAAGTAGATTTTTTAATAATTATTGCACATGCAGGAGTCGAAAGCGTTGATTTACCTTTGCCCGAATGGCGAAACAGATATAAAGAACTTTGCGATTTTGGTGCAGATGCAGTAATAGCTCACCATCCGCATGTTCCGCAAGGCTGGGAAATGTATAATAATAAGCCAATATTTTACAGCTTAGGAAATTTTTATTTCGACAGAGAAAATATAAAAGAAGATTCGTCATTTTCGGTAATTTTAAATTTTAACAGCAATCAATTTGTTGATTATAAGATAATTACACATAAAAAAATAAATGGACTAGCTTGTTTTATTGATGATAAAACTTTTAATAATAAACTTGAAAATCTTTGTCAAAAGTTAAATAAAACATATATGACAGAAATTGATAAAATGGTTTTAGATTTATATGAAAAAAGATATAAATTTCATTATCAAAAAGCTTTTAAAGCATATAGTTCTGATATGAATTTATTAAAAAAAACAAGCAGACTAATAAATAACTTCGTGTTTAAAAAAACTAATTATAAGAATAAAAACTTATTATTATTACACAATATCAGAATAGAATCACACAGATTTGTAATGCAAAGAGCACTACATTTAATTTTTGAAAAAGATAATAGAAAACAATAAAAAATTGCATAACAATATGAATATCAGTAATATATCGCCAATTGCAATTTTTGTTTATAACAGAATAGAGCATTTAAAACTTACAATAGAAAGTTTGCAAAAAAATAAATTATCTTTTGATAGTAAACTTTATATTTTTTCTGATGGAGCAAAATCTGAAAATGATAAAGAAAAAATATCTGAAATAAGAAATTATATTGCTGATATTAAAGGATTTAAAAAGATAGAAATTATCGAGAGAAACGAAAATTTCGGATTGGCAAAAAATATTATTTCAGGAGTTTCAGAAATTATCGAAAAATTCGGAAAAATAATAGTTCTCGAAGACGATTTAGTTGTAAGTCATGATTTTTTGGAATATATGAATCGAGCACTCGAATTTTATGAAAATAATGAGAATATTTTTTCAATTTCGGCATATTCAGGTGCAATTAAAATACCCGAAAATTACAAAAACGATGTTTTTTTATTAAAAAGAATAAACTCTTGGGGTTGGGCAAGCTGGAAAAATCGCTGGCAAACTATCGACTGGCAAATGTCTGATTTTGAGGATTTTATTAAAGATAAACACCAACGCAATCAATTAAACAAAAGTGGTTTAGATTTATCTATAATGCTTTTAAAACAGTATCAAAAAAAAATAAATTCATGGGCAATCAGATTTAATTACGCTTGTTATAAACAAAATAAATTAAACGTTTATCCTATTGGAACAAAAGTCATAAATAAAGGTGCTGATGGAAGCGGCTCAAATCTTAAAAAAACATCTAAATTTAAAACCGAGCTAAATACTAAAAAAACAATATTCCCTTTGCATTTAACTGAAAATAAGCAAATTGCAGAAAATTACAGCAATTTCTTAAAACCAAGTATTTTCAGGCAAATAATAAATTTTTTTAAAATCCGGTTATTTTTATTCAATCTAAAAATATTTAATTGTAAAAAAAAGCTATAAAATTTGCAGATTTAAAAAAATAACTACTTTTGTGCCGTCAAAAAAAATAATAATCTTAAATAAATAAATTATGGCTTACGTTATTGATAAAGACTTATGTACTGCATGTGGAGCATGTATTGACGAGTGTCCGGTTGATGCTATTTCTGAAGGTGATGTTTATTCAATCAATGCTGATGAATGTACTGATTGTGGTGCATGTGCAGATGTTTGTCCGGTAGAGGCTATCAGTCCTGCTGACTAATAATAAAAAGAAAATTTTTTATTAAAAGACTGCTTTTTTAAATTGCAGTCTTTTTTTTATCCTAAAAAAAGCAAATATGCTGTAAAATATTGTGTTTTATTATATTTAGTTAAAAACTTATAATTATTTTGCTATCTGATAAATAGAATTTAATTTAGCTCAATATTTTATAACTTAATTTATATCATTATGTTTAAAGAAGAAGTATATAAAAACAGACGACAAAAATTAAAAGAAAAAATAGGAACAGGAATTTTGCTTTTTTTAGGAAATACAGAAGCCGCATTTAACTATCCATCAAATACTTACTCTTTTAGGCAAGATAGTGATTTTTTATACTTTTTCGGTTTAGATCAGCCGGATTTAGCTGGAATTATTGATATTGATACCGGCGAAGATTACATTTTCGGTAACGATTTTGAATTAGACGATATAATTTGGATGGGACCACAAGCATCTGTTAAAGATAGAGCTGCAAGAGTTGGTGTTAAAAATACCGGAGCATTAAAAAATCTTGAAGAAGTTATATCAATAGCAGCAAAAAAAGGTCAAAAAATACATATTTTACCGCAATATAGAAATGCTAATATTATTAAACTTGCTGATTTGTTGAGTGTTAGCCATGATGGAATTAAAACATTTGTTTCTTTAGAGTTTATTAAAGCTGTAATAAGTTTACGCTCAATAAAAGACGAATATGAGATTGTAGAAATTGAAAAAGCAATTGAAACAGCACATTTAATGCATACAACATCAATGAAAATGGCAATGCCCGGAACAATTGAACAAAAAATTGCAGGAACAATCGAAGGAATTGCATTATCAGGAGGCGGCTCAGTTTCTTTTCCTGTTATTTTAAGTACACATGGCGAAACTCTTCATAATCATCATCATAACAATATTTTAGAAACAGGCAGAATGATGGTTACAGACGCAGGATGCGAAACAGCTTTGCATTATGCCAGCGATATTACCAGAACCGTTCCGGTTGGTGGAAAATTTAATCAAAGACAAAAAGAAATATACGAAATCGTTTTAAAAGCAAATCTTGAAGTAATAAACAACTCAAAACCAGATGTTTTCTATAAAGATATGCATTTGCTTGCAGCTAAAACAATTGCTTCAGGTTTGAAAGAACTTGGCTTAATGAAAGGCAATATCGATGAAGCTGTTAATCTTGGCGCACACGCATTATTTATGCCTCACGGTCTTGGACACATGATGGGGCTTGATGTTCATGATATGGAAGGTCTTGGCGAAAATTATGTTGGCTACGATGAAGAAGTTCAAAGAAGCGAACAATTTGGACTGGCTTTTTTACGTTTAGCAAAAAGACTTAAAAAAGGATATGTTTTAACCGACGAACCCGGTATATATTTTATTCCTGCATTAATCGATTTGTGGAAAAAAGAAAATAAATTTACTGATTTTATAAATTATTCAAAACTAGAGTCTTACAAAGATTTTGGCGGAATAAGAATTGAAGACGATTTACTAATTACCGATAATGGCTGTAAGGTATTAGGAAAGCCTATTCCAAAAACTGTTGCTGAAATTGAAGAAACAATGAAAAAAAATAGTAATTAGTATATTAGTAATTAGTCATTAAAAATTGCCATAAATTAATGCAATAATAATCAGTGATTAATATACTAATTTCTAATAAACTAAATACAAACACAAACTATTATAAGCAAAGATTTTAAAACCAATTTTGAAAGATTCAAATATTTGGTAGATGGCTTATTTATTTTTTTGATGTTTTAATTTAAATTTAAAAATATGCGCTTTTTCGTTTATGGTGGTTTAATGAAACAAATGGGCCTTTCGCAATACATGCAAGGTGCTGTTTATAAAGGTCCTGCATTTATTTTTGCCGATTTATATTTTCTTGGACAGTTTCCAGGAATAAAACCGGGACAAAATAAAGTATTTGGCGAAATTTACGATATTGATGAAAAAATGATTCCCGCAATTGATGAAGTAGAAGAGTTTTTTGCTGATGATTTTGAAAAATCGGTTTATGTTAGAAAAAAGCTGAAGGCATATCAATTATCTGACGGTCAGGAGATTGACGCTTGTGTTTATTGCTACAACAGAGAACCTGGAAATAATCCTAAAATCGAACATGGCGATTACAGGCGATTTATTCAAGAACAAAAAGAAAATGATAATTGGATAATTGCATACGGCTCTAATCTTAGTAGTAAAAGAATTACCGAAAGAGTTGGGAGTATTAAAGAAAATAGAAAAGGCTTTTTAAATGGGTTTAAACAAGTATTTAATGTTAAAACAAGTTTAAACGGATTTGCATACGCAAATATTCAATTTGCTGATGACGAAAGCAAATGTCCGGCTGTGGTTTGGAAACTTAATACAGAGCAAGTAAATAAATTAGACCAATTTGAAAATGTTCCGGAACTTTATCATCGTATAAGCATGCCTTTTTATGATGAAAACGGAAATATATTAATTGCACAGGCTTATATGGCAAATATTAATAAATTAAGCGAAAATTTGCATCCTGAGCCAGAATATCTTAAGCATATAATTAAAGGATTAGAAGAACATAATTTTAATAAATAGAATTTGTTATTATTTCAAATATCTTAGAGAGCTTAAAATTTAAATTAAGCTCTTTTTTATTTATAATAAAATTGTAATTTTATGGCATTCTTGAAATTGTTAAAACCTAAAAATACTTGTAAAAAAATGATTACAGTTGAGATTAATGAAAAGGAATACAAAATAGATTTTGATTCTAATTTGAATAATAAAGGAATAATTAATGACGAAAAATTTGAAATAGATTTAATAAAAAATAATGAAAACAGTTATCATATTATAATGAATAATTTGTCGTATAATGTTGATATTGTTGATCTTAACAAAGAAAATGAAACTGCCATTATAAAAGTAAACGGTCAAAAATATACAGGAAAAGTTTCAACAGAGCTTGATATTTTGCTTAAAAAAATGGGACTAGATAATTTAAGTTCGAAAAAAGTACAAGATTTAAAAGCGCCAATGCCCGGTTTAGTTTTAGATATTTTTGTTAAAGCCGGCGATGAGGTAAAACAAGGCGATAATCTTGTTGTTTTAGAAGCAATGAAAATGGAAAACAATTTAAAATCGCCAATTGACGGAATAATAAAAGAAATAAAATGCGAAAAATCAAAAGCCGTTGATAAAAATGCCGTTTTGGTTGTTTTTGAGTAAAATTATACGGTTTTAAATTATTTCCCAATCTTCTATTTCGCCTTCTATTATTTTAAAAAGAGGATGACATTCAATTTTTGTTTCATTTGATAGTTTTTGAAATTTTTCAGGCTCTCTTTTTTGTAGTTTTTTTAGCAGATGTTCAAATTCATATTTAATTTGGCCTGTTGTTACAGTTATAGTTGTTTTTTCAATATTTGTATTAAATTTATTTTTGTTAAAATTATATCCGCGTATTATTGCTTCTTCATAAACAGTTTTTAAATATTGATTAATAGAATTTAAAGCATTTTCCGAATTTTTAAAACGCTTTAATTGCGGATGGTTTTTATATCCTTTTGTATTGCCTTCTAAAACGTTTTTTGCAAGCAATGTTTCGCGCCAAAGAGCAACTAAACCCTTAACATCTAAATATTTAGGATGAATAGACCAAATTCTCATTGTTTAAATATTTTTGAAAGTAATATGGTTTTTTTATGATATAATTTCATTTTTGTTCAATAAACGACTTATGTTTTTTCGGTGCATTATAACAATAAGGATTGAACAAATCAGTAAATAAAAAAATGTTAAAGAAAAATTATTAATTATAATTTCTATAATTGGTAAAGTTATTGCCAAAAAAATTGAACCCAAAGAAACGTATTTAAATCGCCATTTTACAATAAAATAAACAATTACAGAAATAAATACAGAATATGGTGCAATTAGCACAGATGCTCCAAGTGTTGTATTAACTCCTTTTCCGCCTTTAAATTTTAAAAAAATGCTGAAATTGTGTCCAATTATTGCAGATAAAGCAATTATATAAACAAAATAAGGCGAGTTGGCAAAGTCTTTATTATCAGCAAAATATATATAAACTGCAACAGGTAAAAATCCTTTTAGCATATCTAAAATTTGAGTTATTATAGACATTTTTTTTCCTGCAATTCTTCCTACATTTGTTGAGCCAACGTTTCCACTACCTAAATCTAAAATATTTTTTCCTGTATATAATTTTGTAATAATATATCCGAAAGGAATAGAACCTAATAAATAAGTTATTAAAATTAAAAACGCATTTGAAGCTGTAATCATTTGATATTCTGTAATATACGCAAAGATTCTTCTACATGTTTTTCTGCTTGTATTTGCGAATTAAACATATAAATTACTTTAGCTTTTTTATTAATAATGTATGTAACTCGGCCAGGAATTAATCCTAAAAAATTATTCGTAACACCAAATAATTTACTTACTTTTTTTAAAGAATCGCTAAGCAAAGTGTAATTTAAATTGTGCTTTTTGGTAAAGTCGAAATGGCTTTTAACCGATTGTGAGCTTATACCGATAATCATCGCATCTGCTTGTTCAAAAACTTCAAATTGATCTCGAAAAGAACAAGCTTCTTTTGTACAACCCGGACTGTCGTCTTTTGGATAAAAATAAATTACCAGATTTTTTTTACCTAAAACTGAATTTAGCTTAAATAATTTTCCATATTGGTCATATAGCTCAAAATTAGGAACAGTGCTTCCGATACTTATTTTTTCAACTTTATTAGAATTATTGTTAAAAATTAGATAGGAAAAAAATAAAGCAAAATATATTGCCAGATAAAACAAATAAAATTTCCTGAATTTTAAATATTTTAAATCGTTTGGATAAATATTTCCGAAAAGGCCTTTTATTTCTTTGTAAAATACTGGTTTAATGTTAATTAACCAACTATCTGTTTGATAAATGATTTTACGAAATTTGCTTCGGTAAAATGTTAATGGCAAACCCCAAATAATAAAAAGAATTAGCCAAATATTATTTTTTAAAAAATCCATATAATTTATTTTTTAGGAAACCAAGGTAAAAAAGAACTTGTTTTTTTTATATATTCTTGATATTCAGGCTTTTTGTCTTTTAATGATTTTTCAAGCATTGCAACTCCCGATACTTTTATTATCAATAAAGTCATAATAAACGAGCCAATAATTTGCCAATAATTTCCGGCAGCTATGCTAAAAATAGCAAAAGCCCACCAAACAGTTGTATCGCCAAAGTAATTCGGGTGTCTGCTGTATTTCCAAAATCCTGTATTTAAAACTTTTCCTTTATTATTTATGTTTTGTTTAAAACGAGTTAATTGTAAATCGCCTCCGGCTTCAAAAATAAATCCAAAAATCCAGACTAAAATTCCAATGTAATCAATCCAATTTAGTTGTGCTGATTTTGTGCTGATATTTGCTCCTAAAAGTGGCAGAGAAACAATCATTATTAAAACTCCTTGAAGCAAAAAAACCTGAAAAAAGCTAATCCACCAATAATTTTTATAGCCATAATTTTTTCTAAATTCCTGATATCTAAAATCTTCGCCTTTTCCAATATTTCTCCAAGCAAGATAAATAGAAAGTCTTAATCCCCAGATAGTTACCAGTATTAATAGAAGTGTTTTTCGTGTATTAATATCGCCTGAAATAAAAAAATAAAAAGCATTTACAACAACAAAACCAAAACCCCAAAAAAGGTCAACAATGCTTGCGTTTTTTATAATTACACTAAGCAACCATAAAAAACTTATCAGAATAGTAATGATAAATGAGGCTTGTAAAAAAATATTTAGCATATTTAAATTGTTAATTATCAAACAATAATGAAACTGCAATAGCACCATTTCCTGCGTGCATGCCAATAACAGGTGAAATATCAACTGTTGAAACAGGCTTTTTTCCTGTTATTTCAAACATTTTTTCTTCTGCTTTTTTTACACCTTCATAATTGTGTGCGTGCAACATTATATAATTCCAAATTTTCTTTCCTTTGCTTATTTTATCAATATGCTTAAATATTTTATTCAAACTTGCTTTTTGGCTGAAAGTTTTTCCAAATAATGTTGATTTTCCTTCATCATCAATAGAAATAACAGGATTTAAACCAAGCTTTTTTGCAATAAACCCTTTTGGTTTCGAAACTCTGCCACCTTTTATCATGTATTTCAAATCTTTAACACTTACAAATATTTTTGCATTATCTATATCAGTTTCAAGCAAATCAACAATTTCATTTACAGGCATATTTGCCTCAATTCGTTGAGCTGTTTTAAGTACAAGCAAACCAAGAGCTCCTGATAAATTTTTAGAGTCTATAACATAAACATCTTTATTAAATTCTTTTTTAATTCTTTCAGCAGCTTTTAAACTATTTGCAAAAGTGCCGCTAAATTGTCCGGTAAGGTGTATTGCTATAATTGCATCGTAATGCGAAGCAAGATGCGAATAAATGTTAGTAAATGCTTTTTCGTTAATTTGTGATGTTTTTGGAAATTCATCATTGCTTTCAAGTAAATCATAAAACTGATTTGGCTGAATTGTTACTTTATCGAGATAGTGATTATCGCCAAAATTTAAGTTTATTGGAACTACACTAATTTGATGATAATCAATAAGTTCTTGAGATAAATCGCAAGTAGAATCAGTTACAAGAGCGATATTCCATTTTCGGTTTGTTACAATTTCATTTTGGCGAATCATATCATCAACTTTTTGATATGTAATTGTTCCGTTTTCTTTTAATTTATGAAATAATTCTGCCGGATTATTTGTGTGTACATGTATTCTGCAAATATTCTCAGAACCTGCAACTACCACAGAATCACCACTTTGACTCAAAATGCTTTTAAGTTCGCTTTTATTGATATTTATATTTTTGAGAATAGCTTCGGTACAAAATCTGTAAGTAATTTCTTCGTCTTTCATCTCTTCTGAGTGAATGAGTGAAATAGTTTCATTTGAGTCTACTACTAAATTTCGAATATTTCTATTTTTAATGAAATCAATAATACCTTTGATAAATAATACAAAGCCTTTTGCACCTGCATCAACGAGTCCTGTTTTATTTAATATTTTTAGTTTGCTGGTTGTTTCTTCTAAAGATTTTTCAAGAATTTCAAATGAATCGATAATTACATTTTTAAAATCGTTAATTGCTTCTTTTTTACTGCTAAGAAAATTAGACCAATCGTTAATAACAGTAAGCATTGTTCCTTCTATTGGATTTGCAATTGCTTCGTAAATATATGGAATTGATTTTTTTACACTTTCAGCAAACTCTGAAAGATTTATAACTTGTTTGTTTACCGTTTCTCTGCTTAATCCATATAAAAACTGAGCAAAAATAACTCCCGAATTTCCTCTTGCACCAATTAGAGCAGCATCAGCAATATCGTTTACTGTTTTTTGATATGATTTGTGCGGTTTAATATTGTCAATTACTGAACGAACTGTGGAAGCCAAGTTTGTTCCAGTATCTTTATCATTTACTGGAAAAACATTTATTTTATTTATATCTGATTGATTTTCAAGAATTTCTACGCTACCGGCAATAAAAGCATAATAAAGAAATTTTCCGTTTATATTTTGTAAATCTGAATTTTCCACGAATTAATAATTTATGTGAATTTTTTTGATACAAATATAATTAATAATCATTCTAAATAAGAAATGTTTTTCTTAAAAAACATTAATTTCCGGCAATAGCCAAAGTTATAACGCTTATTTTTGATTCAGGAATTTTTAAAAGCTCAATACAGCAAGCTTCAATTGTTGCTCCTGTTGTTAAAACATCATCAACAACTAAAATGTGTTTTGATTTAAAGCTTAGATATTCAGCACTTAATGAAAAAACAGAACTAACGTTTTCTAATCGCTCTAATCTGTTTTTATTTGTTTGCGATTTTGTGTTTTTTGTTTTAATTAAAATACTTGTTTCTAGCGGTATTTTAAGAATTTCTGATATTCCTTTAGCAATCCATTCGCTTTGATTATAGCCTCTTTTTTTAAACTTTTTTGGATGTAAAGGTACAGGAAAGATAAAATCTAAATTGCTGTAAAATTCCGATTTTTTTATTCCAAAAGCAATTTGTTTTCCAAGCTCATATGCTAATTCTTTTTTTCCACTATATTTTATTTGATGAATTAAATCTTGTAATGCAGAGTTTTTTGTAAAAAAATATAATGCGCTTGCAAAATTGATATTAATTCTGCCCCAAAAAATTTGATTTGCTGGATTATCAATAAAATCTAAATAGTTTGTTTTAGGTATATTATAAATGCAATCTAAACAAATTTGATTTTCTTTTAAGTTTAAATTTTTACCACAGTTTAAGCATTTTCTTGGAACAAGAAGATTATAAAAATCAAAAAAAAGTTTTTTTGCGCTTATTTGCATGTGTTTTAATGCCAAATAATTAAATTACTTTTCATTTTCAGGCGGAGTTTGGTCAATAAGTTCAAATTTTTCACCATTATAAATTAGCAAATATTCTGTGTCGTTTAATTCTTTATTCCTGTTTGTGCCTATTTCAATTGCATCAATAGGAATTCTTTGTTTTTCTATTAAACCTTCTTTATTAGTCAAATATTTTTTATTCCTTTTTTTTATGGTTCTGATAAAATACCAATCTTCCATTAAATCCATCGAGTAAATTTCTTTACTTTTATTTAAAGGGTCGTGTTTATCAAAACCTAAAATAACAAGGTGATTTTTGCCTGTGTTTATGTTTTTAAAAACAATAGCAATGTCTATTGAAAAATCTCCGTTAAAATCTGCAAAATCAACAGAATTATATCTTGAACCATATTTAGGACTAAAAATTTGTAATTTTTCTTTATTTAAATCTTCATCCGAAAATTCTTTTTTGTATCCATCTTTTATATTCGAAATGTAACCTGCTGAATCTAAGTATCTTATTATTGCAAGTTTGTAATTTAATTTTGATAATTTTCTTGCCGACAAATTATCACCAAATAGTCCGTCAAGCTTGTAATATGTGTTTGCATTTCCAATAAAATCTTGGTGAATATATCCTTTTTGTCCGTCAATCAGTACTTCTGCCCATTCATTTTTAATATTATAAACTAAAACTTCTGTTCCAAAATCAATTTTTCCCATTTTTAAAGATTTTGTATCAGCTTTAGCTCTAACATTTACAAAATCTGAAATAATATACATGTTTTCTGCTAAAATATCTTGCTTAATTATTTGAAAAACCGGACCAATTACTAAATAAACAATAAACAACAGCGGAATTATGCCTAAAGCTAATCTGCCTATAATTATTTTTTTACTTTTCTTTTTTTCTGTCATTTGGATATTTGTTTTTACAGATAATTTAACAGGTTTAATATTAAATATTAAAAATTGAATAATTTTGAATGATAGCCCTTTTTTAATTAACTTAGCATTTGAGATAAAGCAAATTTAGTTAATTTAATCAAATAATAAAAAATAATATTTTACTAAAATCTATATAATTTCAAATCAAAAATTATTCACAATTTCCGAGAATATACTATGGACGAATTAAAAATTGAAGTTTGGGGTGTTTTTAGTCTTACAAAAAAGCAAATTTTAATATTTGAGATTATATTTTTTTCGTTTTTTATGCTATTAACAGTTTTTTTATTTTCCTACGATTTTAAAATACATGCCGGAAACGATTCTTATAATTTTCATGCTAAATATGCTAAATATTTTAGTTTAGCGAGTACAATTTTAATAATTATTGAAGCTCAGTTTTTGTGGTTGAAATTTACACAAGCTCAGCTAGAATTAATTGAAAAACAAAAAAGTGAAATACTTGAGAAAAACAGAATTTTACATGAGCAAAAAGAAAAAATTGAATATCAAAACCAAAGTATTAGAGATAGTTTAAGCTATGCTAGTAAAATTCAAAATGCTCTTTTGCCATCAAATAAAAAAATGGAGCGATTATTAAGCGATCATTTTATTTATTATAAGCCAAGAGATATTGTTAGTGGTGATTTTTATTGGTTAAACGAAGTTGAGGATAAAATTGTGGTTGCCGCTGCAGACTGTACCGGACATGGAGTTCCGGGTGCTTTTGTTAGTTTGCTTGGTATTTCTTTTTTAAACGAAATAGTTAAAAACTCAGAAAAAGAAAAATATGAACTTAAACCGGCAAAAATTTTAAATGAATTAAGAGAAAAATTGATAAGTTCTATAATTAATTCTGAAAATGATACCGAAACATATGACGGAATGGATATTTCGATCTGTGTTATCGATAAAAATGAAAAAACAATGTGTTTTGCCGGCGCATTACTTCCAATTTATATTGTTAAAAATTCTGATAATGATAAAGAGATAGAACTTTTGCAGCTTAGAGGCGATATTTTTCCGATAAGCATGTCAGATTTTGAAAGTTTTTCATATACTAATAAAAAAGTTGAATTAGACGAAGGAGATATAATATATATGTTTTCAGACGGATATGCAGATCAATTTGGTGGTGATAAAGGCAGAAAATTTTTGTCTGCAAATTTTAAAAAACTGATTGAAGATATTGCAAAAGACTCATTAGAAGTGCAAAGAAGAAAACTTCATGAAAATATTTTGAGCTGGCGCGGCGATTTAAAACAAGTTGATGATATAATGGTACTTGGAATTAAAATTTAATTACAAAATAATAAAATAAATACATCTCCTTAAATAGCTTGTGTGATTTTATTTCATGCTGTTGAGATAACTAATAAAATTTGTTACCTTATTACAATTTCGAAGGAATTGCAGGCTTATAGAATATATGCAATGTAATTTGTGCGACTCCATCGA
The DNA here is from genome assembly GCA_016937695.1 of Bacteroidales bacterium. Classification (GTDB taxonomy): domain Bacteria; phylum Bacteroidota; class Bacteroidia; order Bacteroidales; family NBLH01; genus NBLH01. The sequence goes on along the minus strand of JAFGWC010000048.1, from coordinate 103,265 downwards.
AGTCGTATTTTCTACCACATAATCATTTTCTATAAATATTTGAATCCTTTGGATTCGATAATTCTAAAAAATTAGACTCAAATTAATGTATTATAAAAAAAAGCGTTATTTGGAATTTATAATAGATGTAAATGATTTAATATAGCTATTATTCCATTTTATAAATATTTCTCTTCATTAAATTAAATTTGAGTTTAGCTTAGTTATTGGATTTTAAGTAATAACCCCTTATGTGTATGTTTCTTAACACATGCTTTGACCTTGCATATGTATGTTATTATTATTATTATTGACTTTTTAATTAAAATCATTATAAACTAAAAATCAATCTTTATGGAAATTTTAAAATTTACATTGAAAAAAGGCTTATATTTATTAGCCTTTGTTTTTTTATTCTCCTGCCAAAAATCAGAAGATAATGTTTTGCCTGATAATAACAGTATGTATTTTGTATCAATAGATGCAGCAGTCAGTATTGCATCAGCTATTGACTTAAAAAATGCAATGAGTCTTAAAAGATTAAAAACAACAAAAAGTACCAACAGGAAAGTGAAAGAGATTATACACGTTAGCCAGAATAATGAAGTAAGTTTTTACGTTATTAATTACAAGGGCAATAAAGGATTTGTTATAATATCAGCTGATACAAGGCAAATACCTATTCTTGCATTTTCAGAAACAGGAAATTTTAGTATGGATAATATAAATAATGGTTTACAGGCATGGATGGACGACAACCAAAATATTATTACAGAAATTAGAAATGGCGATATTGAAATGCCCGAGTATATAAAATTATTATGGGAAGAGTTTGAAAACATGATTTGCTTAATACCAATCCCAGATGATGATACTCCAAGTACAGATGAAGATGGAAATATTGAGTGGGATTTTGATGATTATAACGATGTTGATGATTATATAAATAAATTTATATATGAAGAAAAAGGTCCTTTAATGGAAACTGAATGGGCGCAAAGAAATGGCTATAATGCATCATTAACACCTATCGACGGTCAATTACCGCCTGCTGGATGCGTTGCTGTAGCTATGGGGCAGATAATGAAATATCACAATTACCCTGTAAATTATAATTGGGCGGCTATGTATAATACTGTTGCAACTACAGAAACGGCTGATTTAATGCGAGATATTGGAGAATCTGTTGGTATGAACTATAGTTTAGAAGCTTCGGGAATTCCTGATGATGATGCAGAGTATGTTATTGAAAGAGCATTAGAAAATGTGTTTGGATATTCAACAACAACTCATTATATTGATTATGCAGGAGGTGCTTATCTTGATGTTGTTGAAGAATTAAGAAATAGCAGACCTGTTCTTTTTAAAGGATTAGATAGTAATCTTGGAGGTGGACATGCATGGGTTTGCGATGGATATCTTAGAACCGGATGGGTTAATTATGGAACAACATTATCTTTACATATGAATTGGGGATGGGGTCTACCAGACTATTTAGGAAATAATGGATATTTTAATTTTTCGGATTTTAGTGTTGCAGGATATAATTTTGATCTTGAACTTGGCTGTATAATTGGCATTAAACCTTAAAATATATAAATTATGAAAACAAAATATTTATTAATATTACTAATAACAATGTTTTTTGTTAATTGTAATAAAGAAGAAGAAATTGCTGTTCTTGGTAATATAACTCATGCAGATATTTATTATACGGATGAGGCAGGAAATGATTTATTAGATACAACTAATATTAATTTAGAAAAGTATATTGATGTAAAAAATATAGAAACAAAATATTTAATTGACGGCAAAGAAGAAGATATTTATTTTGATGGGTATATAATATCAAGATGGCCACTTAGGTACAGAGAAGATATAAATAGATATGTTGTAAGTATATGTTGTTATATTCCTGAAAGTGAAAAAGACTTTGAAAATGAAATCTATATAAATATTTTAGTGAAAATATCTTCATCTGAAACAGATACATTAATTTTTAGAAATGAAAGATTGGGTACCGGAATTATTGCAAAAAACATATGGTATAATAGTATATTAAAATATGATAATTATGATAATGCTCAAGACCCTGTTTTTGAAGTAATAAAATAAGCACAAGATTTAAATAAATAAAAACATGGCGAATAAATAATTATTAAAATTCGCTTTGTTTTTTTATTATCATCCCTGTTATATAATTAGTATTAAACCTTAAAAATTAATATTATGAGGAAGATTAAAATTCTAACATTTATATTAATATCAATGATATTAATTAATAGTTGTGAAAAGAAAATTATTGGTGATATTGTCGATACAGCTGCCATGATTTGTTTTTTAGATGAGGATGGAAATGACTTATTAGATACAATAAGGTATGATAAATCCATTAATGCTGACTATATAAGAATGTCCTACCCTACCTTATTGATGGACAAGAAATAAAACTAGAATCGAATTGCGGTTCAGACTATCCAAGATGCTTATATAAGTCATACAGAAATGATATTAATAAAAATGTTTTATGTGTATTTGCTTCTATTCCTAAAGATATGCAGGATTTTGAAACAGAAATAGAGTTAACTCAGCTAATAAAACTTTCGGAAAACGATACAGATACTATAACATTTAAAATAGAAAGAGCACATGGTGGCACTGTTGCTACAAAAAATGGGAGAGTGGTCGCAGAAATGGATAAGCCTTCGTGATTGTGCTGAAGATGAGGGTTTTAATAAAAGGATGGAAGAAATTCAAAAAAAACTTGAAAAAGCTATGAAAGCAGAATAACGATTTTGTTTTATTTCTTTTATAATTATAAAGTGTGAATTTATTTACGCTTTTTTGTTTATCATCAAGTTTAATTTAAAAAGCATCAATAATATTCTAAAAACTGTCAAATTAAAAATTGTTTTAATTAATTAATTTTTAATTTAGAAATTCAAATTTTTATAAATCTTAAAATATTAAAAATGAAACAATTATTATTATTTTCTGCAATTACAATATTGTTATTTTCGTGTTCATCTAAAGAAGAAGAAAAAAAAAGTAATATGCTCCCACCTCTAACAGCTGAAATTCCTGATGTTTTAAAAGGAAATAAACAAGCGGAAGACCTTATTGTTAAAGGAACAGATTTAGTAAATCAAATGTCGGAAACATTTGAAGAACTTGCCATAGATGCAGAACCTTATGTAGGGAAAAAAGAAGAAGACCTTGGCGTAATGGATAAAATAAACTTAGCAAAAATTGGAGTTCAGTTTATGTCAAATATGGGTGAGTTTACAACAAAAATGGCATTAATGGAAGCAGAAGCTGCAAAATTAGAATCGGGAATGACTGAAGAAGAAAAAACTGCACTTGAAACGGTTCACGAAAACTTCAAAAAAAGAATGGAAGAGTTAAATGAAAAATATAAAGATTTTGGTGATAAAAATGCTGAAGCTCAGTAGTTTTATTTATTTTTAGAAAAAAAAATCGCAAATATTGCAAGATAAAATGCTGAATATTAAACACTTGCAATATTTGCGATAATTTTATTTATTTCTCAAATTAACTTTAAATCATTTCAAAAATCCTTTCAATTCCTTCTTTACTTTCAAGTGGAATACTAATTCCGCCTTGCGGTACATCGTAATCTCTTGGATTTATTCTTATCAAATTAGCACTCAAGTTTCTAAAAGTATGTTGTGAGTGCATTCTGACAGTTGGAATTGCATGACCTGCCCCCATTTCAATTATTGCAATTTTAGCATTATTGTTTTTTAAGTTATAAACCCATTTATTAAATCTTGAACTTTGTTCATTATTTCTGTCCGAAAGCCAAGCCCAATCGCCAAACATTAAAATATTTGGCCTTGCAATACTTCCACATTCCGGACATAAAGGAAAAGGCTCTAAAGCTTCAAAAACATTCATATCTACCTCAATATCAATATCTTTTGTGCTCCAAATTTTGTGGCTGCAAGGTTTACTGCATTGTAAATGATGAATAGAACCATGGCATTCGTCAATCTTATCGTTATCGAAACCTGCTTTTTGAAATTGTCCGTCAACGTTTGACGTAAAAACAAAATATCCGTATTTCTTTTGTTTGGCCTCATTTAATAAAATATCAAAACCTGAATGTGGATTTATTTTTCTGTAAAGATTTAAACGATGACCGTAAAAAGCCCAAGCAACTTTTGGGTCTTTTTCGAACCAAACAGGATTAGCCATTTCGCTAAAAGATTTTCCTAATTTGGCTATTGCGGGATATTCACGCCAAAAACCACTATTCCCTCTAAAATCGGGCAAACCCGAATCAACACCAATTCCTGCACCAGCTGTAATTAAAAGCGCATCAGAATTTTTTATTGCTTCTGCGGCTAATTTTATGTTTTCTTCAATATTCATTATGAATTTGTTTATTTAGTATAAATATACAAAAATACTTGCGGAATTTAACATTTGTTAAGTTAAAACTTTTAATTATTTCTGATATTTGTATTTCCCAAAAAACAATATTTTTTTAAATAATATTTTTGTAAGTATCTTAAAATCAGTAAAATAAAACAAATTAAATTTGCTGATTTAATAATGTTAAAAACATAATATCAACTAAACTTTAGTATATTTGTTGAAATTTGAACCGATTATTTAAATAAAGCATGAAATTTTCTGATGAACTTATTTTATCAATAGATGCAGGCACACAGTCTATTAGAGCAGTTTTTATTGATTTGAATGGAAATATTATTGAAATTGTAAAAACTCCAATTGAACCTTATTTTTCTGAATTTGCCGGTTGGGCAGAACAAGAACCTGATTATTATTGGCAAAAATTAACAGAAACAACAAAAGCTTTATTTAATCAAACAAAAATCGATACAAAAAGAATAAAAGCTGTAACATTAACAACTCAAAGAGGAACAGTTATAAACCTTGATAAAAATGGAAATGCACTAAGACCTGCAATAACTTGGCTTGATCAAAGAAGAGCAGAAGAAACAGGCTTTCCTTCTAAATTTATGAAATTAGGCTTAAAAGCTTTAGGTTTAAACGAATCAATATTACATGCCGTAAAAAATGGCGAGTGTAATTGGATAAAGCAAAATCAATCTGATATTTGGGAAAAAACGCATAAATATGTTTATTTATCAGGTTTTTTTACATTTAAACTTACCGGCGAATATGTAGATTCTATAGGAAATATGGTTGGCTATATGCCTTTTGATTATAAAAATCATAAATGGACAAATTCAAAACATATAAATTATAAAATGTTTCCGGTTGAACGTGAAAAATTAGTCGAATTAGTTAAACCATCGGAACAATTAGCAGTAATTAGCGAAAAAGCATCAATAGAAACCGGAATTCCGAAAGGTTTACCATTAATGGCAGCAGGCTCTGATAAATCATCTGAAGTGCTTGGAAGCGGAGTGTTTTCACCCGAAACAGCTTGTTTAAGCTATGGAACAACAGCCACAATACAAACAAGCAGTAAAAAATATCTTGAAGTAATTCCTTTTTTTCCGCCATATCCAAGCTCAATACCGGAATATTACAATACAGAAGTGATGATTTTTAGAGGTTTTTGGATGATAAATTGGTTTAAAAAAGAATTTGGATACAGAGAAGTTGAAATTGCAAAAAAAACAGGAAAATTGCCAGAAGATTTGTTTGATGAAATGATATCTAAAATACCACCAGGCTCCATGGGATTAACACTTCAGCCATATTGGTCGCCTGGAACAAAAGTGCCTGGTTTGGAAGCCAAAGGAGCAATAATTGGTTTTGGCGACGTACATACAAGAGCTCATATTTATCGTGCAATACTTGAAGGTTTAGCTTATGCTTTAAAAGAAGGAATGATAAAAACCGAAAAAAACACAAAAGTTAAAATTGATAAAATACGAGTTTCAGGTGGAGGTTCTCAAAGTAAAAATGCAATGCAGCTTACGGCTGATATTTTTAACAAACCTGCAGAAAAACCACACACTTATGAAACATCAGCACTTGGCGCAGCTATAAATGCAGCAGTTGGAATGAATTTTTATAATAATTATGAAGAAGCAGTAAAAAATATGTGTAGAATAAGTGAAACATACCAGCCAATAAAAGCAAATGTTGAAATATATGAAAAGCTATATTCTGATGTTTATTCTAAAATGTACAAAAGGCTGCAACCACTTTATAATCAGATAAGAAGCATAGTGAAATATCCTGAAAAGTTTTAAAAAAAATCCTGCAGGTTCTTGCAGGATTTTTTTGTTCGATATTTTTTATTAATATATTTTAATCCAGCGAACCAATCATTTTAGTTGGATCAACCCATTTAGTGAAATCTTCATCGGTTAAATAACCTAATTCAAGAGCGGCTTTTCTAAGACTTGTATTATCAGTATAAGCTTTTTTTGCAATTTTTGCTGCTTTTTCGTAACCAATATGAGTATTTAAAGCAGTAACCAGCATTAAAGAGTTTTCAAGATTGTATGCAATAACTTCTTTATTTGGTTCAATTCCAATGGCCATATTATTTGTAAATGAAACACAAGCATCGCCAATTAAACGAGCTGCTTGTAAAAAATTGTAAATCATAACAGGCTTAAAAACGTTAAGTTCGAAATGACCATTCATTCCGCCAACAGTAATAGCAGCATCGTTTCCAATAACCTGTGCGCAAACCATTGTCATTGCTTCAATTTGAGTTGGATTAACTTTTCCTGGCATAATTGAAGAACCAGGTTCGTTAGCTGGAATAATTAATTCGCCAATTCCGCAACGTGGACCAGAAGCCATTAATCTGATATCATTAGCTATTTTCATTAAACTAACAGCTACTGTTTTTAAAGAACCAGATGCTTCAACAATAGCGTCGTGAGCAGCTAAACCTTCATATTTATTAGTTCCTGTAATAAAAGGTAATTTTGTAAATTCTGCGATTTTTTTAGCAACAAGCTCAGAATAGCCTTTTGGTGTGTTAATTCCTGTACCAACAGCAGTTCCGCCTAATGCAATTTCAGATAAATGAGCAAATGAGTTTTTTATCGCAACTAAACCATGATCTAATTGAGAGATATAACCAGAAAACTCTTGTCCTAAAGTTAAAGGAGTTGCATCCATCCAGTGAGTTCTTCCAATTTTCACAATATTTTTAAAATCCTTAGCTTTTTGTGCTAAAGTATTTCTAAGAAGTTCAATTCCGGGAATAGTTGTTTCAACAAGCATTTTATATGCCGCAATGTGCATTGCAGTTGGAAAAGTGTCGTTTGAAGATTGAGATTTGTTTACATCATCGTTAGGATGAATAAAGTTTTGTCCTTCGCCAAGTTTAGCGCCTTTTAAAACATGTGCGCGATTTGAAACAACTTCATTTACATTCATGTTTGATTGAGTTCCAGAGCCTGTTTGCCAAATTACAAGAGGAAATTGGTCGTCTAATTTACCTTCGATAATTTCATCGCAAACATTGGAAATAAGGTCTCTTTTTTCTTCAGTAAGAACACCTAATTCAAAATTTGTATGAGCAGCAGCTTTTTTTAAAAAACCAAAGGCTTTAATAATTTCTTTAGGCATTGAAGCAGGATCGCCAATTTTAAAATTTTCAGCTGATCTTTGAGTTTGTGCGCCCCAATATTTATCTGCAGGCACTTTTACTTCGCCCATTGTGTCTTTTTCTATTCTGTATTCCATAATAATTGAAATTAATGTATTATTTATTTAAATTTATGAATATTTGCGTGTAATAATAAACTCCGCTGTTGTTTTTTACTGCACTTATTGCAGAATGAGTGTAATTTCCTTCTATGTTTTGTTTATGTTCATCGCTTGAAAGCCAACCGTTTACAACAGATTCTGCTGTTGAATATCCCATTGCTACATTTTCGGCAGCTGAACTTCCGCCAATTTCTTGTTGAATATTGTCAATTCTTTCAGAAAATCCATCGTGTCCAAAATCAACAATTCCCTCTGCCATATCTTTGCTGTGTTGATTTGCCTGTTCCCAAATTACTTCGCTATATTCAAATGCTTCTAAACCAATTTCTAATCTATGATTATTTATTAAATTAAATATTTCTTTGTCAAAAGTTGTTTGCGAACTTATTTGGTTTTCTTCTTCTTCGCATGAAAAAAGGAAAAAGACAGTAAAAAGGGATATTGAAAGCAATACTTTTTGCATATTTTCAAATTATAAATAATTTAAATACGAAGTAAATATAAAAAAATGATATTTACAATTTCATATAAATGTTAATCAACAGCATATCTACATATAATATTAAATAGACAAATATTGTAAACTCTATAGTCTGTAAATATTAGCTAATTGATTTTTTTTGGGAATATTGAAAATTATTTTTATGTTTGTTGAAATTAGAAATCAAAAAATGTTAGAAAAAAGAATACAATGGCTTTATCATGAAAATTCTAAGATTTTATACGTGGATTTTAGAAATTTGAGTGAAGATAAACTAATCGAATTAGTTCGTATGGTTGATGATGTTGTTGTTAATTCGGGTGAAAGAAATTTTTTAAAGTTAAATGATGTAAGAGGGCAATTTACAACAGCAAAGATTTTAGCGGAAATAAAACGTTCGTCAAAAGTACAGAATCCTTATATTAAGAAAAGTGCTTATGTTGGTATTGTTGGTGTTAAAAAAATTTTATTAGATGCTATAAATAGAGTTTCCAGTATTGGAGCTAAAGCATTTATAGATTATGATGAGGCAAAATTATGGTTGATAAGTGATTGATAATTAGGAGTATATGAAATAAAAAACCCGTTTTCAAATTTTTGAAAACGGGTTTTTTTATAAGTTAAACTTTATAGAATAAGCATTGCATCACCGTAAGTTCCAAATTTATATTTTTCTTTAATTGCTACATCGTAAGCTTCGAATAAAAAATCGTAACCGGCAAAGGCTGAAACAGTCATAACAAGGGTTGTTAAAGGCAAATGAAAATTAGTTATCATACTTGTTGGTACATTAAAATCGTAAGGCGGGAAAATAAATTTATTAGTCCATCCTGTAAAAGGTTTTAATTCGCCTTGAGTAGAAACTGAGCTTTCAAGAGTTCTTAAAACAGTAGTTCCAACAGCACAAATTTGACGTCTGTGAGCTCTTGCTTTATTAACAATTTCAACGGCTTCTTCCGAAATATCAATTTCTTCAGAGTCCATTTTATGTTTTGTAAGATCCTCAACATCAACACCTCTAAAATTTCCTAAACCGGCATGAAGAGTAATATAAGCAAAATCAACACCTTTTATTTCAAGTTTTTTTAGTAATTGCTTGCTAAAATGCATTCCGGCAGTAGGAGCAGCAACTGCACCTATATTTTTAGCGAAGATTGTTTGATATCTTTCAGTATCTTCAGGTTCAACTTTTCTTTTAATAAATTTAGGCAAAGGCGTTTCCCCAAGTTTATAAATGAGGCTTTTAAATTCATCATAAGGTCCGTCATATAAAAATCGTAATGTACGGCCTCTTGATGTTGTGTTGTCAATAACTTCAGCAACAAGCAAATCGTCATCGCCGAAATATAGTTTGTTGCCAATTCTTATTTTTCTTGCCGGATCAACAAGTACATCCCAAAGACGTTGTTCTTTGCTTAGTTCTCGTAATAAAAAAACTTCAATTCTTGCACCTGTTTTTTCTTTATTTCCATATAATCTTGCAGGAAAAACTTTAGTGTCGTTAAAAACAAAAATGTCTTTATCATTATAATAATTAATAATGTCTTTAAAAACATGATGTTCAATTTTTTTAGTTTTTCTATTAATTACCATTAATCTTGATTCGTCTCTTTCTTTAGCCGGATGTTTGGCTATTAAATCTAGTGGTAAATCATATCTGAATTTTGACAACTTCATTGAATTCAATTTTTTATGTTATTAATTATTTTTCTATTCAGTATCTTCAGGGAAAAGAGAATTTTTAAAATCAGAGATTTGAATTGCATTTTCAATTTTAAAATCGCCAATTTTAGTTCTTATTAAACCGCTAAGATAAGCGCCTGAATTTAATTTTTTTCCAATATCGTTTGCTAGTGATCTTATGTAAGTTCCTTTGCTGCAATTTATTTTAATTTTTAAATCAGGGAAACTGTAATTTAGTATTTCAATATTATAAATTTCAATTTCAGAAGGTTTCATTTCAACTTCTATGCCTTGATGTGCTTTTTTGTATGCTCTTTGTCCGTCTATTCTTTTTGCTGAATATTGTGGAGGCATTTGTTCTTGTTTGCCAATAAAACTATTTACGATTTGGTTAATTAATTCTAAATCAATATGTTTTGTTGGGTATTTATTGTTTATTTCTGTTTCAAGATCGAACGACGGTGTTGTTGCACCAATAAAAATATCAGCAATATATTCTTTTTCTGTAGCTTGAAATTTTTCAATTTCTTTGGTTTTATTTCCTGTACATAAAATCATTAATCCGGTTGCAAGAGGATCTAGAGTTCCGGCATGACCAACTTTTATGTTTTTTATGTTTAATTTTCGTTTTATTAATGATCTGATTTTCCTGACAAGATCAAAAGATGTCCAGCTTAGAGGCTTTTCAAATAACAAAACTTCCCCTTCTTTAAAATCGTAAGTAGAAAGAGAATTATTATTCATGAGATTGCAGGTAATTTGTTATAAAAAAATAATTTGAAACAGACTGATAATTAAAATTACTGAGGCTGTTTAATAATAAAAAATTGAAAATTATAATTATTAACAGGTTTATAAAATTAAAAACAGACTATTTTCAAAATATACTTTACAAAATATTATAAAGCTTGCAAAGATATTAAAAAATATACTTTATATGAAATTATTTAATTATTTAATGAAATTTTATTTTAATTTTTGATTAGTCTTAAATTTTTCTTTATAAAAATTGACTTTATCTATTTAATATCTTATTATCTTTATAGGAAAAGAGATTTTTTACTGATATCAAAAGAAATTCAGTAATTAATAAAAAGTTCAGAGTTTATTTTATATCGTAAATTAAAATATTTATGAAGAAAAATTCTTATAAAGTATTGATTAAAAGAGAATTAATTGATTTTAGTCCTGATAATTTAAGAGTGATTACAAAATTTTTTACTCCCGGAAATGATGATAGGATAATGAAGATTGTGAGTAGGGTTTTAACTTTACCGCCAAATAAAATATCTAGAATTTTAGAACATACAATAAATAGATTTAAAGATAGACACAGAGATATTAAGCGAATTTTTAAGGATAATTTTGAACGAATAAATACTCTTAAAGATCTTACAATGTTATCGTTAGAGCAAAAGCTATTGATTGGTTCGTATTTTACTATGGAATATTCGATTGAATCTGCTGCATTGTTTAATCCTTCGATTGTTCCATCTCCGGTTCAAAATTTGACTAAAAAAGACGAATTAAATGTAATAATTTCTTTTAGAGCAGTTGGTGAAGGGCATATTTCGTCGATAGTTTTTAGAAATGGAATTGTTAGTTGCAGTGGCGATTTAAAAATTGATGTAAAAAGTGAAATGGTTGAAAAGGCTAAAATTATTCCTAATTATACTTACGAGAAAAAAAGTTTTGTGTCTAAGCTTATAGAAATAAAAAGCTATGAGTTTGTTAAAGAAATTTTTGATAATTTATTAGATGAATTTACTTATGATGAATTAGTTGAGAGTATTGAACGATTTAAGAAGAAAAAATCTAAAAAAAAGAAAAAAATTGGGACAAGTGCGCCAAGATATTTACAAGCGCTTGAAATTTTGGAATGGCTTGCTGTTTCTACTTATAGTGTTGAGTTTAAGCCGGATTTGCCATTGTCGGGAAGAGTGATTTTTCCACTATCAATAAACGACAGGAAAGGTTTGGAAGATGCGAGATTTGTAAGGTTTACTAATAGCGATTCAAAAGTGAAATATTATGCAACATATACTGCATATAACGGGATTACAATTTTACCTCAACTTATTGAAACAGAAGACTTCTGCTCTTTTAAGATTTCAACTTTAAACGGAAGTGGTTCTCAAAATAAAGGAATGGCATTATTTCCTGAAAAAATTAACGGAAAATATGCTATGATTTCAAGAAACGACAATGAAAATTTGTTTATAATGTATTCTGATGATGTTAGATTTTGGGAAAGGCCGAAATTGTTGAAAGAACCGGAGGTTTATTGGGAGTTTTTTCAAATAGGAAATAGTGGGCCGCCGCTTAAAACTAAAAAAGGTTGGTTGCTTTTGACTCATGGCGTTGGTCCTGTAAGAACTTATTGTGTTGGTGCTATTTTGTTGGATTTAAAAAATCCTGAAAAAGTTTTGGGCGTTTTGGAAGAACCGCTTATTGTACCTGAAGAAAATGAACGTGATGGATATGTTCCGAATGTTGTTTATTCGTGTGGCGCAATTATACATAAAGCGTGTTTAATTGTTCCTTATGCTATGTCTGATACACGTTCGGGAATTGCCAAGTTTAATTTGGAACAAATTTTCGAAAACATGAAACTGCTTGAAAATCAATAGTTTAATTTTCGGGAATATAGTAAAATTCTGAAATTTCTTTATTTGTTTCAACAATATTTTGATATATTTTAAGATGTTTTTTTGAAATAACATCCCAATATCTTTGTTCGTTGTTTTTTGAAATATTGTCTCTCATTTTTTGAGCAAGTTCATCATCGCTAATAATTTTTAAAATATTGTTTATATAGTCTAAATCAGAAAAAGAACTTAATCCGCCTTTTGAGCTTTCATTCCATAATTTAAAACTTAGTAAATCTGAAGTAACAGTTGGTATTTTAAATGCAGAAAACTGAGCCAACATTCCGCTTTGAGCACCGGCCGAATATGGTAAAACTACAACATCAGCAGCACTCATAATTGTGTCGAATGTATATTGTGGAAACTGTCCACGCAGAATTTTTATTTGTCCGTTTGCTTCGGAGTATTTAAATGATTTTAATAATTGGTCGCGTAATTCGTTATGTTCTAAAATTCTTAATCTACAGGCAATTAGAAGAGTTACTTTTTGATATTTTTTTAAAATTTCAGGAAAAATATGGAGTAATTTTTCGAAATGTTTTGTTGTTCTGAAATATCCGGCAAGTAAAACAACTTTATTTTCAGATAAATTTAGTTTTTCTTTGGCATTTTTTACTTTGTTTACTTTACGAACTCCGTGAGGAATTACGTGGATTTTTTTATTTATTTGATATGTTTCAATTAAATATTCTTTTTGATGATTTTCATGAACAATTATTTCAGTGCTATATTCTAATATTTTTTCAGTGATGATTTTTTCTGTACTTCCCGGAGCTTTAAAAACAGTATGTAAAGTTGTTATTACAGGCACATTAGCAATTTTACATCTTAAAAGAAAATCAACAATTTGAATTCCTCTTTCCATTCCAAATAAACCAAATTCGTGTTGAATGTGAATAATATCAGGAGTTAATTTTGAAACCAAATGGAATAATTTGTATGCAATGTCTTTATCATTAGGATAATATATCGGAAAAACATTTTCGCCTTGAGCACCAATTTGGCTAAGAATAACAACTTCTTTTTTTAAGTTTTTAATTTCATCCGAAAGATATTTTGTATATGTTGCAATTCCGCATTCAGTTGGCGGATAAGTAGAAATGTAACAAATTCTCATTTTTATTATTTTAGTGATTTAAGTAATTTATCAATTGATATTTCTGCTACACAAACATTTTCATCGCTTGAGCCGTAATATAAATTTATATCACCGTTTTCTTTTACAATATGTCCGTTTGTGAAAATCACATTTCCGAAAAAACCATTTTTTTCGTATTCTGTTTCGGGAATCATAACAGGTGTTTTGCTTAAAGCAATTATTTTTGAAGGATTTTTTAAATCAAGTAACATTAAATTTAGGCTGTAAATGTTGTTTTTACCTTTTGAATGATAAATTTCGAGCCAGCCTTTATTTGTTTTTATTGGTGGTGCGCCAGCACCAATTTTTTGACTTTCCCAAACCGATTTGTTTGGTCTTAGCAGGCAAATATGATTTCCCCAATGAATTAAATCTTCCGATTCGGCATACCAAATTGAAGGTAATCCGAATCCATGATTTGATGGTCTGTGTAATGCAATATATTTATTGTTAACTTTTTCTTCAAAAATTACAACATCTTTATTTAATGGAGGAAAAATAATTCCATGTTGTTTTACGTTTTTAAAATCTTTTGTTGATGATAAAAAAGTGGAATAACCATCGCCTGAAACAATTGTATAGTTAATGTAGTAAATATCACCAATTTTGCTTATTCTGGCATCTTCAACTCCAAAACTTGCAGTTTGATTGTGTGGTAAAATAAAAGGTTTTTCATCAACAGCAAAATTAAATCCATCGTTGCTTCTTGCTAATCTTAAATGACTTACAGATGTTAGATAATCAACTCCTTTATACAAAATACCTCTTGTATCTTTTAATTCTAATTCTTTTGAATTTTCAGGAATATCTAAAACTTCAAATTTTGCATTATTTTCAATAAAATTGAAGTATGGAACAGAAACAAAATTTTGTTTTTTATTACATGTTTCGGCAATTCTTAAAAGTAAAAGGATTTCGTTTTTATATTTTGTTGCGCCTGGATTAAAAGCTCCTAATACATTTAAACCTTCGTGTGAAGGTTTAACCATTTTTGGTGTTATTATCGGATTTTTATTATATCGTAAAAACATAGCAAGAAATTCAGAAAAATGGAAATTAATCTACTTCTTACTAATTTAGTGAAATTTACTTTTGGGGTGGTAATTAAAAGATAAGAAAATTGAGTTTTTATAAAAAAATCCGAAAGTTGGGTTCGTTTTTTTGAAAGTCTGGTTTATTTTATAATTGTTTAAATATTAATGTATTAGTATTTTTGGGAATGTGTTTTTATTGTTTTTGTAAAATTAGTTCAAAATAATGATGTTGTTCAAGCGGGCCGTCGTTATGTCTGTGTTTTTGGCCAAGTCCTTCCCATTTGTAAATAACATTAAAATGTTTAAAATATTTTAATAATTCATCGGCATCCAAAAAAGTGCGAAAATTGTTATTATTGTCTGTATATGAATATTCATTAATTTTTGTCCAGTTTGAAGAATTTGGTTTAAACGATTCATCTTTTTTCGAAAAACCGGTTAAAAAAATCAAACCGCTTTCGTTAAGCATTTTTTTTGTTTTTTTCGCTAACTCTTTGATGTCTTTTTCTGATAAAAGTTGTATCAAGCCAAAAATTAAAATTCCTGAATATTCAGCTTCTTTTGGATTAAAATTTTTAAAATCGGTATTAAAAAGTTCTAATTTGAGTTTATCTTTATATGCAAGTTTTTTTAAAGCTTCAATTCCCACAATTGAAGGGTCAACTCCATCAACAATAAATCCTTTTTCAATTAGAAACAGAGCATTTCTGCCCTGTCCAATTCCAATATCTAAAATTTTATCATTTTTGTTTAAAAGTTTATAATGATTTTTAAGCAAAACATCTGCCTCATCGCCAAAGTAATGTTTGTCTTTTATGTATGCAGAGTCAAATGTTTCGTTCATTATTTTAAAAGCTTTAAATTTAATAAGTTGTAAAACTAATTAAAAGTATTTAATTTTCACATCTATACCACTTTCAATAGAGCTAATTTCGGAAAGAATATTGTTTGCAAGGCTGCTTGCTCCAATTCTAAAAAGTTTAGAATTTAGCCAATCGTTTCCTAAAGTTTCTTTCATAACTGTGTAATATTCAATTGCTTGATGTCCGGTTGAAACTCCTCCTGCCGGTTTAAACCCAATTTTTTTATTGTGTTTTATATTAAAAGCTTTAATAGCTTCACTCATAACAATTGCAGCTTCTAAAGTAGCAGCTGGTTGTAGTTTTCCTGTTGATGTTTTAATAAAATCGGCTCCGGCTTCCATTGCTAAAATGCTGGCTTTCCAAATATTTTCAGGATTTTCAAGAGCTCCGCTTTCTAAAATTACTTTTAAATGATGTGTTCCAATTGCATCTTTCACAATTTTTATTTCGTCATATACTTTTTGATAATTTCCTGATAACAATTCACCAATAGAAATAACTATATCAAGTTCGTCTGCGCCTTTTTTTATTGCAATTTCCGATTCTAGTTTTTTTATTTCAATAAAAGTTTGAGCTGAAGGAAAGCCTGCCGAAACTGCAGCAATTTCTATGTTTTTTGCAGTTAATGTTTTTTTTACTGTTTCAACCATTGATGGATAAACGCAAATAGCAGCCACATTTGTAAAATCAGGATTGTCTTTCGAAAAAGTATTTACTTTCTGGCACATAGCTTCTATTTCAGAAACTTTATCTGTTGAGTTAAGGCTTGTTAAATCAATAAAACTGAATGCTTTTTTTAAATTTTCAACAGTATAATTTGATTTACTTTTTTCTTTAATTTCAATAATTTTTTGTTCAATTTGATTTCCTGAAAACGGATATTTGTAATTTTCTAATATTTTCATAGTTTGTGTAATTTATTAATAATCATGTGTTTATACTAATTTTTTGTTTTGCTGATGTCTATCAATATCTCTTTCTGTTTTTTTTCTGATGTTTTTTTCAAAAGCTTTTGTTAAATCAACTCCTGTTTGGTTTGCTATACAAATTAATACAAACATAACATCAGCAATTTCATCTGCTAAATTATAATTTTCTTCATCATTTTTAAATGATTGTTCACCGTATTTTCTGGCAATAATTCTGGCAAGCTCACCAACTTCTTCCGTAAGTATTGCCATGTTTGTTAATTCATTAAAATATCTGACGCCAAATTTTTTAATCCACTCATCAACAGTCTGTTGTGCTTCTATAATTGTCATTATTCTTTATTTTTTGTATCGATAATTATTGTAACAGGTCCGTCGTTTTCAAGTGAAATTTTCATGTCAGCACCAAAAATTCCTGTTTTTATTTCTTTTCTGATTTCAAATTCAAGCTGTTTGTTAAACTTTTCGTAAATAGGAATTGCAATTTCAGGTTTTGCTGCATGAATATATGAAGGTCTGTTACCTTTTTTTGTTTTAGCATGCAAAGTAAATTGGCTTATACTTAAAATTTCGCCATCAATTTCTTTTACAGACAAATTCATAACGCCATTTTCATCATCAAAAATTCTTAAATTGCAAACTTTAGAAGAAAGCCAGTTTACATCTTCGTCATTATCATCGTTTTCTATACCAATAAAAATTAATAAACCCTTTTTTATAGAGGCATTTTCAAAACCATCTATTTTAACAGTTGCAAAATTTACTCTTTGAATTACTGTACGCATTTTAAATCTTATCTTTTCTAATAAAAGCTATCTCTTCGCCTGTTTTTGAAACGTGAAAAACTTTATAACCAGATTTTCTTAATTTTTTAACTGTTTTAGCTGTTTCTTTAATTCCAACATTTTTAAATCTATGATGAAATTCAATTAATATTTGATAAGGTAATATGTTGTTTTCCAGAAGATTATCAATAACTCTATACTCCATTCCTTCAATATCCATTTTCAAAATATCAATTTCAGAATGATTTAATTCTTTCATTATTGATTTCAGAGTTTTTACATCAACTTTGTACGATTGGTTTTTTGTTTCCGGTCTTTCAAGCATAGTTGCCGAAATATGTTCAGGATTTTCAGGTGGATTAAATTTTGCTTTTCCGTCGTAATCGGCCAATCCAATATTGTTTATTACAAATTGATTTGGAAGATTTTGAGATGTTATCCAATCAAAAGATTTTGGTGTTGGATCGAAAGCGAAAATTTGTAAATCGTATTTATTTATCAAACTTAAATCAAAAGAAATATCATCGCCAACTCCAAAAGAATAAACTACTGAATTTTCATCTATTGTTTTTGAATAAAATGTCCATTCAACACATTTATTCCCAAATGTTTCTGTGTCGATATTAATATCTTTACAAATAAAAATATCTTTGCCTCTAATTACTTTTAAAAGACGAAGTAGTTTATATATTATTTCGGAATATTTATTTTTTTGCATTTTATAAAATTTTCGGCAAATAAAACTGCCAATTAAAGCGCTAAAATAAAAATTTAATCGATATATTTGATTATAAATTTTGTGTAATACCTAATGAGACTGATAAAAATATTTCTTACTTACCTTAAAATTAACGAAAAACTGGAAAAATATACGGCGGACATACAAGCTTAGTAAACAAACTATTTGGTTCATTTTCAATTACTTTAATAATTATACATAATTGCAAAATAGATTAAAAAAATGAACAGCGAATTAAAAAAGTATTCAAGAATTGTTAGTTTAATAATAGAAAATATAAATAAAAAAGTAGTTTAACAATTCTTTAATGCCTTATACATAGCTATTTGATACTATTTTTATCAAACT
This sequence comes from Bacteroidales bacterium, assembly GCA_016937695.1. Taxonomy (GTDB): domain Bacteria; phylum Bacteroidota; class Bacteroidia; order Bacteroidales; family NBLH01; genus NBLH01. The sequence continues at coordinate 84,940 of JAFGWC010000048.1, read as the reverse complement.
ATATGAAATAATAAAACAGTTGTTTTTAATATTAAAAACAGCTGTTTTATTTAAAATATATTAAAAATTCTTATGCTGTTATTAGAAGTTTCAATCTTTTAGGTCCGGCAGCTAAAACTTCGGTTGGTAAACCATCAGCAAATAAATTGAAATTTTCGATATATCTGGCAGCAAGGGCATCGTATTTTTGCCAATACTCGTTTTTATTTCCCCATGCATTTTCAGGTATAAATACTTCTTTTGGAACATTAGGGCATTCTGTTGGTACTTCAAAACCAAACAGTTTGTCTGTTCTAAATTCAACATTATCCAAATCACCATTTAATACAGCGTTTAGCATATTTCTAGTGTGTTTTATGCTTATTCGTTTTCCTATTCCAAATTTTCCACCAACCCATCCGGTATTTACCAGCCATACTTTTGAACCGTGTGCTTCAATTTTTCTTTTAAGCAAATTGGCATAGAAAAATGGATGATGTACCATAAATGGAGCACCAAAGCAAGCACTAAAAGTAATTTCAGGTTCAATTCCTAAGCCAATTTCTGTTCCTGCTATTTTTGAAGTGTAACCGCTAATAAAATGATACATTGCCTGATTTAAATCTAATCTAGCGATTGGTGGCAACACACCCTGAGCATCTGCAGTAAGAAAAATAACATTTTTGGGATGCTTGTTTACCATTTTCTCAGATACCGAATTGGAGATAAATTCCAATGGATAAGAAATCCTTGTATTTTCAGTAAGTTTGTCATCATCCAAATCAATCATACGTGATGTAGAATCAAACACCACGTTTTCAAGAATTGATCCGTAGCGGTGTGTGCATGCATAAATTTCAGGTTCTGCTTCTTCTGAAAGGCGAATAACTTTTGCATAACAGCCTGCTTCAAAATTGAAAATACCATTGTCGCTCCAACCATGTTCATCATCTCCAATCAAACTTCTTTCTGGATCGGCTGAAAGCGTAGTTTTTCCTGTTCCAGATAAACCAAAAAATAAAGCAGCATCACCTTGTTTACCAACGTTAGCCGAGCAGTGCATTGCCATCACGCCTTCAAGTGGTTTCAGATAGTTCATTACTGAGAACATTGTCTTTTTAATTTCTCCCGCATAACTTGTATTTGCTATAATAGCCAATCGTCTTGAGAAATCAATAATAACACCTGTTTCAGATAAGGTTACGTCAATCCGAGGATCTAGCTTGAATTTAGGTGAAGCAATTAATGTAAATTCAGGAATGTGGTTCCGATATTCATCTCGAGTTCGTGGTTTCATAAACATATTTCTTGCAAAAAGACTTTGCCAGGCAGTATCAGTAATTATACGGATTGGAAGTGCATAATCAGTGTCTGTGCCAATATATAAATCCTGAACAAAAACTTCTTCGCCTTGCAAAAAAGCTTGAATTCTGTTGAAAATGCCAGAAAATTTAGCGGAATCTAGAGGACGATTGTATTCTCCCCAATCTATTTTATCCGTATTGATTGGTTCATTAACAATGTATTTATCGTTAGCTGCTCGTGCAGTCCATTTTCCAGTGTGAACAACCAGTGAACCTCCAGACATCATTTTGGTTTCTCCTCTAAAAATAGATTCTTCATATAATGCCGAATCAAGTAAATTCCAAAATTCTCTTTCAAGATATACTAAGCCATGATTTGCCAACTTAAAATCGCCAGCCAAATCGCCTGCGTTTTTTTGAGCAGGTGTGTCGAATTTTAAATATTTGCTCATACTCAATCCCTCACTAATTTACGTTCTCCAATATATAACTCGTTAGGCGAATTTGGATCAAGTGCCCATTTTATTCTTTCAATTCCTTGAGTAATGTCTTTAATAGTTGTATTGAATGACAAGCGAAGGAAACCTTCTCTTCCAAATTCAACGCCGGGAACAACTGTTACTCTTACTTTTTCAAGAATAAAGTTTGCCAATTTAATGGAGTTTTTTTCATAGGAACTAAAATCTGCAAACATGTAAAATGTACCATCCGGTTTGGTTACATGAATGCCTTCAAATGCTTTTAATCTTGCATACATAACATTTCTATTGTTTTCAAGTGTTTGTCTTAAACTCTCAACACTTGATTGTATCCCGTTAAGAGCACAGGCAGCTGCTGCTTGTAATATTGGTGATGGCGCAGAGTTAGTATGCGCTTGAATATTTACCATTACTTCAATTATTTTTTGGTTGGCAACAGCCCATCCAATACGCAAGCCTGTCATTGCATATAATTTTGAAACCCCATTGATGATGATGATTTTTGAATTGTTGTCGTGTTTTTTTACAAAATCATATACGCTGTATGGTTTTTTGCCATCGAACAGCAGACGGTGATAAATATCATCCATTATCAAGTAAATTCCTTTTTTTTCGCAAAAATTAACTATTTCTGCTATAACTTCAGGCGGATAATGTGCACCTGATGGGTTATTAGGACTATTAAGTATAATTGCTTTTGTGTAAGATGTTACACGTAGCTCAATATCTTTAAGACGTGGAATGAATCCTCCATCTTCAGCATGAACAGGAATACCCCAATGGCTCCAATCATTTTTGCCATTTCCATATAACTTACCCAATATGGAGCCGGAAATAAAATTTCGTCTTGGGGGTTTAGAATGGCTTGCATTGCAAAAAACAAGGCTTGTTTTGCGCCAACTGACACTATTACTTGTTCAGGTGTTGGCTTCATGTGGTAAAACTCCTCAGTATATCTTATAACTGCTTGTTTTGCCTCAACTGTTCCATCTGGTGGAGAATATCTGATTTCTGCACCGTTCAACATTGCTGCAGCGCGGGTTATTGCATCCAGTGGCGCTTTTCCTTTTGGCTCGCCACCTCTTAAATGGATGATTGGCTCTCCTTTTGCCTTTAAAATGGCTGCCGTTTCATTGAGCTTCAATGTTGCTGAACCATTCAGCGAACGGCCAATTATACTTATTGACATAGGTTTAATAATTAATTAACGGTGAATAAAAAAGTTTACTCAAGATGCAAATGTGAGCATTATATTTTTCATATACAATGATTTATGTTTTTTTGAAATCAGAATGTTTTTTTTATATTTGTGTGTTTGCCTTTTCGCTTTGTAAGCTGGTTTGCAGAACAAAGTTTCATTACATTTTTAAATGCAAGAGACTTATTTTTAAAAATTTGCCTGTAAAACAAAAAAGTGGGCACAAGCATTTTGCTTTTAGCGATTATCGGAAACGTCGATTCATATATCTGAACATATGTATAAGAATTAGAATGCAAAATATTTCATCAAAAATTTATATTGAATGGATAGTGTCGAATTAGAAACCTAAGTATAGATCTGAAATTTCTTTACTCAGTTTTTTTTTTATCTTTATAGTTTTCAGGGCTTAAAATTTTAACTCTTTCGCCAACGTACAGAATTAAGCTTTCAAGTTCGTAGTTAGGTATTACTTCTATCGAAATTATTAATCCTTCTTTGTGATTTTAACATAAAATTACAATTATGAATGTAAATCGGTATTAATTAACTGATTGATGCGATGACTTGCGGATTTTATGATGTTAAGAGATTTTAATCTCTTAACATCATAACAGTTCGGTATAACACAAAAAAAAATGGTATGACCAAAAAAAAGTAAATATCAGCCTGCACGAAAAACTTTTTCGTATAAAAAATGCCGGAATTAAAAACATTGATTCCGGCAAAACAGATATCGAAAATATGCCTGAATTATCAGAAAGGATAAAAAAAATTTTAGAAATAAGTTTAAAATCGAAAAAACACCCCGAAAAAATGTTATTTTTAGTTATGTACGATATTCAAGACAATAAAGTTAGAACACAAATTGCCAAATACTTTATTACAAAAGGCTGCACGCGCATTCAAAAATAAATTTATATGGCCGAGTTAGAACATAAAATATTTAACGAAATAGACCAAACACTTAAAGAAGTAAACGAAGTTTACGATAACAACGACAGCATATTTCTTGTGCCAATATCAAGCAACGAAGTAAAAAGCATGAAAGTAATAGGACATTCGGTTGATTTTGATTTAATTGCAGGAAATAAAAATACTTTATTCTTTTGATAAAAAATATTATATTTGAATAAAATTTTAAATAAAAAAAACAATGGTTTTTATTAAGTTTTACAGATATTTAAATTATAAACAATTAAAAATAAGCATTTACAACAAGGATTAAGACTACATTTCCTGTTCCGTTACATTTTACGCATTTCACCTCAGAAAAGATATTCCACTACAACAAGGATTAAGACCTGGATAATCAAAGTATCAATAGGTTGTTTATCTTGTCTCAGAAAAGATATTCCACTATAACAAGGATTAAGACGCATCGTGTATGGTGTAAATATAAATGTTAACGCCAAGCAGGAAAAAATGCCAGATGCACATTTGGATTAGCAATAAGTAAAATAATTGTTTAATTTGTTGTGCATTTTTGTATCTTTGTGAAAAATATATTTCAAAATTATGAAAACACTATATCAGAAATTTGAGACGCTTTTACAAAATACAACTACAGATTTTAAACGCTATATATATGAAAATGTCTCGTGGAATAGCAGAATGATTGGAATTATTGGTGCTCGAGGAGTCGGTAAGACAACAATGATTTTACAACATATCAAGGAAAAATTGGATACTAAAAAAGCATTATATGTATCAGCCGACGATATGTACTTTAGTGAAAACAGACTCCTTGATTTAGCTGATAATTTTTATAAAAATGCAGGAGAATACTTGTTTATTGATGAAATTCATAAATATTCAGACTGGTCTGGTGAATTAAAAAACATTTATGATTCGTTTCCCACGCTGAAAATTGTTTTTACTGGTTCTTCTGTACTTGACATACTAAAAGGTTCATCTGATTTAAGTCGTCGAGCAATAATTTACAAATTACAAGGACTTTCATTTCGTGAATATTTAAAACTATATCACAATATTGAAACAGAAGTTTACAACCTAGAACAAATCATAAATAATGAAGTAAAACTTGAAAATATTCAACATCCACTACCATTATTTAATGATTATTTAAAACGTGGGTATTATCCTTTTGGTATTGAAAATGAAATGGATTTACGTTTAGGTCAAATAATTGTACAAACATTAGAATCTGATATTCCACAATATGCAAACTTAAATGTTGGAACAAGTCGAAAACTTAAACGATTACTTTCAATTATTGCTGAAAGTGTGCCATTTAAACCCAATTTTTCCAAAATTTCCGAAATAATTAGTGTAAGTAGGAATTCATTAGACGATTATTTTTCCTACATGGAAAAAGCTGGACTTATTGGACAGTTAAGAAATGAAACGAGTGGAATACGAGGATTAGGAAAAGTTGATAAAGTGTATTTAGATAATACAAATATCATTTTCAACTTAGTTGGAGATAAATCAAATGTTGGAAATTTGAGAGAAACATTCTTTTTCAATCAAATGCGAGTAAAAAATGAAGTAATTTCTTCAAGTAAAGCTGATTTTGTAATTGATAATTACACATTTGAAGTTGGAGGAAAAAATAAACAACAAGACCAAATAGAAAAAGACGGAAAATCATTTGTTGTAAAAGATGATATTGAATATGGCTACCTCAATGTTATTCCACTTTGGTCTTTTGGATTAAATTATTAAAAGGAAAAAGATGAAGGAATGCCAGGCGTTAACACACAATATAAAACAGTTGGGGATCAGTGGTTTTTAAAGGATTGGTTCTCGCTCCAACTTTTCCCAACGGAGGATAGGAACGCAGCCCGCAAACCCAACCGTTTCATATTGTTAAACGTTATGTCTCAGAAAAGATATTCCACTACAACAAGGATTAAGACTTTTACATTTATTAAAAATCATCGTTAAAAAATAATTTTAAAATTTCACAAATGGATATAGAAGATTTTGAAAATAATTTACCAGAAGGAATGGTACAAATTAAAGATCCTGCAGAAGCTGTATATGAATTATATGTATAACCGAATATGGAAATGCTGCCAAACAGTGAAACCATTACTAAAAAAGAGATTACTGAATTCTTAAAAGATTTATTTAAATTTTATACTCGTACCGGTTTTGCCAAAGAAGAAATTTATATTCTAATTGAAATGCTTAATAAGATTGATGAAACATCCATGTTTATTAAAAAACACACAAGGGCATGATTATTCTGAGCAAATGCTCAACGTACAAATGTCTCAAAATGTGGATGTTACATCTGACAAATTAAAAACAATAAAAAAATAAACAGATGAAAAAAAAGCAGATAAATATATGATTTTATACGAAAAAGCTTTTAGGAAAAGACAAAAACAGTTATAAACCTTAAAACTAAATAAAAATAAACAGAGTTTTAACAACTGCAACAGCCTATATACTTGGAGTTGTTAAAAATGCAATATTGAAAATAATTTAATTATTGATATGACTATGAATAGCAAAAATCGTAAAGAAGGAATTTATAGTGTAAAAATTAGCATGATTCTTCTTATATTGGCCATATTTTCATTAGTGCGGATAGTTTTTTTGGCTCAAGAAATTTACAAACTCAATCAACTCAAAAAATCGGGTATTGTAATAAAAGCCGCTATCGAAAATCGTTTCTTCAAAAAACAAACAGGTATTAAATATGGCCTCTTTAATGAGTCCACACAAGAATGTATCACATATAACTACTCTATAAATTCTAGAACTTACAGACATGAAGAAATCCTAGATTCAGAATATTACAGCTTGCCCTATGAGACTGATAGTATCGAAATAAGCTACTTGCCTGATGCTCCAAGGATACACATACAGAGAAACATAAATCAATATAAAGTAATTACGATTTGGGATGTGGCAGCACTGATTTTGCTGGGATTAATGGTTGTTGCATTTTTTGCTTATGAAGCAAAGCGCCGTGGTGAAATCAAAAACAATAATAAAAGAAAAGCAAAGAAAAAGAAAACGAAGTAATCCAAATATATTTATATGCACAAAATGATTACTAGTACATATAGCATTTTATATTAAATATATTTTGAATGAAAAGGCTACAACTGCTCGAAAAATATTCGTGGCTGAGCATTCTAATTTTAACCCAACTTGAAAAATTTGTAACAAAATTTTCAAGTTGGGTTAAATGATAGACAAAAAAAATTAAAGAGATGATAATAAAGCATCAACCTGTTAAAATTAGTGATTTAGTTAAACAAATGCCTCAAACTTTAATAAATACAAAAAAAGGACTTAACATATTTGTGAAATGAAAATATTGTTGAAGTGATAGCAAAATATAACAGTAGCCGGACAGTGCACCTGTAAAACAAAAAGTCGCCACAAGCATTGTGCTTGCAGCGACAAAGTTTAGTGTTTGTAGCCTCAACAGGACTCGAACCTGTATCTAAAGTTTAGGAAACTTCTATTCTATCCCTTGAACTATGAGGCCAAAAAATACTTGTGCAAAAGTAAAAAGATATTCTTGCTTTCACAAAAATTAAAAAAATAAATTTTTTCTGTATAAATTTTACTGCTAATGGTTAAGTCTTATTGGTTTTTTGTACATTGCGCATTATTTTTTTTTGAATTTTTAAATAAAACTAACATGCTAATATATACCAAGAATTTGCATGATGATGATATGTAAACTGTAGGAAATATTTCAAAATGATAAATGAAAATCATTTAAATATAGATATATGAAATATATTGATTTAGAAAAAATTTTTAGAGAAAGTAATTATACTTTCTTGAAAAAATTACCGGTATTTGTAAGGAAGATTTTTGAAAAAATTCTAATGCAAGATGAATTAAACAGGGTTCTTACTATTCAGGAAAACAAGTTCGGTGTAGATTTTATAAATGGCACTATGCAAGATTTTAATATAACTGCCGATGTTACTGGTTTAGAAAATTTACCTGAAAATAAAAGATGCTTTTTTGTTGCAAATCATCCATTTGGGATTATAGATGGCTTAGTTTTAACAAAAATTGTTTCAGATAAATTTGGGCCATTTAAATCAATTGCAAACGATTCGTTTATGTATATTCCTCATATGCATCCAGTTGTGGCTGCGGTGAATTCTTATGGCAAATCACCAAAAGAATACATTGTGGAATTAGAAAAAGTTTACGCTTCTGATTTTCCAATAACGCATTTCCCTGCCGGTGAAGTTTCACGTCCTTATAAAAAAATAGTTGAAGATACCGTTTGGCAAAAAAGCATGATAACAAAAGCAGTTCAACATAAAAGAGATATTGTTCCATTTTATTTTCATCAAACAAATTCAAAACTATTTTTAAATATTTTTAGAATCCGTAAATTTTTTAGGATTAAAACTAATATTGAATTAATTTTGTTGCCTAAAGAAATGTTTCAGAAAAGAAACGGAACTATTAAAGTTACAATAGGAAAGCCTATTTCCTGGAAAAAATTTGATAAATCTAAATCGCAATTTGAATGGGCTCAAAAATTACGTGCTCATGTTTATAAATTAAAAGAAAGTGAACTTGTAGAGTTTTAATTTTAATGTGTGATTGTTAAATAAAGAAAAAAATATTTATTAATCGAAGATTTTAATCAACTCTTGTTATTTAACAGTTTTAATATTTTAAAAACCCAAAATAATTACAGAAACTTAAAAAAATACTTATGAAATTTAATCTTCGAGAGTACATGTTTAGAGCATGGTATTGGTATGTAAATAAAAAAGATAAAAATGCCGAAGTGTTATTTATGAATTACGGATATTCGGATGATAATCAAATAGTTAATTTAAACGAAAAAGATGAAAATAATCGTTATTCAATACAATTATATCATCATTTAGCGAATGAAGTTAACATAAAAGATAAAGATATTTTAGAAATTGGTTGCGGTAGAGGTGGTGGATTATTTTATGTAACAGAAACTTTTAGTCCTAAAACTGCATTTGGTATAGATTTAGATAAAATAGCTGTTGATTTTTCCAATAAACATTATACAAATAAAGAGCTTAGCTTTCAGCAAGGAGATGCTCAAAATCTTGATTTAGAAGATAATTCAAGAGATATTATCTTAAATGTCGAGTCATCACACAGATATCCAGACATGAAATCATTTTTGTCTGAAGTTTCAAGAATACTTAAACAAGATGGTTATTTCTTGTATACAGATTTCAGATACAACCACGAAATGGATGAATTAAAAGAACAATTAAACAGCTCTGGATTAAAAATTATAAAAGAAAAAATGATAACACCCAATGTTGTTAGGGCTTTAGAGCTTGACGACAAAAGAAAAAGAAAATTAGTAGATAAACTAGTTCCGGGCTTAATTAAAAGTATTGCATTAAATTTTGCAGGAACAATTGGATCTGAAACTTATAGTCAATTTGTTGAAAGAAAATATATTTATTACAGTTATATTTTACAAAAATAAATTTGAATAGCAATTTAAATCGCAGTAATTGATTGAAATTCAATACTGCTTTTTTTTTATTCTTTTTTTAGATTAAAATATAAATATTTACTAATATGAGAGTTTTATTCTTGATTTTACTTGTATCAGCTTCAAGTTTAATAGCTTGTGATAAGGAAATTGAAAATACTCAGGAACAAGAGCAAGCTATACTTGATGAAATGTTGATAAAAATACAAATATTGGCAGATACTGAACAATGTATAAATGATAATGATTGGAATTTTACAGCAATTGGCTCAAAAGCTTGTGGAGGTCCAACTGGTTTTATAGCTTATTCTATTAAAATAGACACAATATTATTTCTTCAAAAAGTTGATGAATATACTAATGCGCAAGAAGAATTTAATAAAAAATGGAATATTGTATCAGATTGTTCGATAATTGTTGCTCCAGAAAGTATAATTTGCATTGATGGTAAACCAGAATTCGCATACTAAACCCTTGAATTATTAGTTAGATATTATGTTTCGCTTTTGCTCAATAATATTTCCTGAGTTCTTAAAATCATAACAGCTTTGTCGCCAATTTTTAAATTAAGCTCATTAAGGTGGCGAGTTAAAACAATAGTGTTCAACAAAATGTTTTTATAATTTAATTCAATATCGCTTAAAATTCTTCCTTTGCTAATTGCAACAACTTCTGCCACAAATTTATTCTTTCTCTTAATAATTTTATCATGAAAATTTTTCAATGAAATTTCTGTTTCTTTAAAAAGCATATAAATTTCATTTCCGATTTTTATATATATCTTAGTTGCTTCAGTTTCTATAATTAAAGAGCTAAAATGGTCATCGTCAATTTTTATATCAACCAAAGAAATCCCTTCAAAATTTTCAATTGCAAATATTTCACCTTTTAATATATTCATTTACAGTATTTTACTTTTATAGATATTTAGATAATTACACGTTAATTCCATGTTTTTTATAAAAATATCAATTAATCTTATATTAGAGTAATTTAATTGTTACAAATAAAAAAAAGTTTTGCCATATACAAAAAAAAAAAATGAAAATGTAGGTTTTTTTATTAATTAATTCTTAAATTTGGTAGAACAATTTTGGATTAGGATTAAATATTTTTAAAGTTAAAATTCAACTAAAAGAGCTTAACCTTAAAAATAAATAATATTTTCAGCTTATACCTTTAAAATAATTTGGAGATTTAAGGTTTTAGCCTTAAATTTGTATTAAATTTTAAGGTTATAGTGTTATGAGAGATTTAAAGTTAAAATTATTAATAGAGCAATTAGATAGAAAATTTCAGAAATTGTCAATTATTGACGATTTGATAATCCCATCTGAAGGCTGGGTGTTTTCGACTCGTTCTGCATTAAAAATGACTCTTCGCCAATTGGGAAATAAACTAAACATTACAGCTCAAAGTGTTAAGGAAATAGAAACCAGAGAAAAAAATGGTTCAATTACCTTAAAAACATTAAAAGATGTTGGAAATGCACTTGACATGAAATTGGTTTATGGCTTTATTCCAAAAGAAAAAACACTTGAAGCAATGATTGAGAAAAGAGCTTATGAAATTGCAGAACAAATTGTTTACAGAACCTCAAATACCATGAAACTTGAAGATCAGGAAAATAGTATTGAGCGATTAAGACATGCAATACAAGACAGAGCAGAAAAAATAAAAAGCGAAATGCCAAAATATTTATGGGATTAGAACTTGAATATACCGAAACTCAAACGTCTCTTGACGATGAAGAGAAAGAAGGGCTCCTCATCAGAACAATAACTACAAGATACGAGTTAGATGAGTTTGAGCAACAAAATATAGAAAAAGCGATTGAATGGTCGATGCTGAAAAAATTTACTGTTGAAGAAATTTTAAGCGAAGCCTTTGTAAAAAGATTACATAAAAAAATGTTTGACCAAACATGGCGTTGGGCAGGCGAGTTTAGAAAAACAAACAAAAATATTGGTGTTGATAAATTCCGTATTGGCATAGAACTAAGACACTTATTTGATGATTGTCAGTTTTGGATAAAGAATAAAGTGTTTAGCGAAGATGAAATTGCTATAAGATTTAAACACCGAATGGTTAATATACATCCTTTCCCAAACGGAAATGGAAGACACTCAAGATTAATTGCTGATATTTTAATTGAAAAAGGATTTGAGAAACCAATTTTTTCTTGGGGAGGTAATATTTTAAGTTCAAAAAGTAAATCTCGATCAAATTACTTAAAAGCACTTTTTGCTGCCGATTTAGGCGATTTTACAGCTTTAATTCAATTTGCAAGAAATTAATTATATAATTGTACAGTTATATAATGATTTAATTTTAAGCAATTTATGCAGAAAACATATGCCCTTTTCAGAATAAAACTCCAAAACAACTATATAAACAATTAAATTTATTTTAAAAAATAATAATTTGAAAGCTATTCTTTCATTTATTATTTTAGCGGCTTAAAAAATAAAGTGTATGGTGATTTTAGTTGACGATAATGACAAGCCTATTGGTGAAATGGAGGAAATTGAAGCTCATGAAAAAGCTTTACTTCACAGAGCATTTTCGGTTTTTATTTTTAATTCAAAAAACGAGATATTAATGCAACAGCGTGCATTAGGCAAATATCATTCTGCCGGTTTATGGACAAATACATGTTGTAGTCATCCATTTCCGGGAGAAGAAACATTAGATGCTGCAAATAGGCGATTAATGGAAGAAATGGGAATGGAATCAGAATTAAAGTATCTGTTTAAATTCAAATACAAAGCTCCATTTGATAATAACTTAAGCGAACACGAAATAGATCACGTATTTATTGGAAATTCAGACGATTTGCCTGATATAAATTTAGATGAGGTAAATTCTTATAAGTACATGACAATTAATGAAATAGAAGAAGATATAAAAGTAAATCCTGATGATTACACGGCTTGGTTTAAAATTATTTTCGACAGATTTTGTGAAGAATATGATTTTTGCAAATAAAGATATTTTATTATTTCAAAGACTTTTTGTTGTTTTATAATTTAGAATAATTAAAATTTTAAAAAACAAATTATTTGAAATTAGCCACTTTTACATATTTTTTTGAGTAAATCCAAATTTGTAATTTCAATTTTTTTTCCTGAAATTTTAATTATTTTTTCGTCATTAAATTCAGATAAAATTCTAACTACACTTTCAACTGAAGTTCCTGATAATTCTGCTAGGTCTTTTCTTGTTAAATGTGTATAAATATCATCAGATTTAAATTTTTCTTCATTTAAGTATATTAATGTATTTGCAAGCCTTCCATTTAACTGTTTAAGCCCTAAATTATAACATTTTGTAAACATTAAATTGTAATTTTCACAATACCATCTGGCAGATTCATGTGCAAATTTACAGCTTTTAGCGAACAGGTTTCTTATATTATCCAGCTCAATTGAACAAATTGTTGTATCAGATAATGCTGTTGCAGAAAAATTATATGTTTTATCGCCGAAAAGAGATGTTAATCCTAAAAAATCAGAAGAATTTAAAACTTTAATCATTATATTTTTATTCGAGCCTTCTAAATATAACTTCACTAAACCATCTAAAATATAATAAATAGAGGAAACAGAAGTGCCTTCTTTAATAATTGTTTCGCCTTTTTTGTAATTTATTTGAACTTTTTGCTGATTTAAAAAATCTTCAGAATCGTCAATTACTTGTGTAAAACAATCTAAAATTCTGTTACAATCAATGCAGTTAGTTCTAATTATATGCTGATTCATCAAAAGTTTTTTTGTTCTTTGATATATCAATTTATTTCTTAATGATATAAAGATATTAAAACTTTTGAATATAACAATCATAAATTTTAACTACAGTAAAGGCAAAAGTTTATCAGAAATTCACTTGATAATTTTATTAGATATACCGGTAAATTTTTTTATTAATTAGCATTATACAAATAGCATGTTTTGTTGGTAATATTTTATTTGATTTATTACTAACCTGAGTTTGATTTAAAATTTAATTTAATTTATATCGCTATTATTACTTGTTAGGATTAGATAATTTTTTACCTCTTAGATTGTTAAGTTGCTGATATTAAGTAGTTTAGTGGCAAATCAATTTAGCAACGGCTTTATCCATAACGCAAGTAATTTTAAGTTTTTTTAATTCAAAAAGTATTAGTTAATTTATCTTTTTCTTATATCAAACTCAGGTTACTAATAATTAAATTAGTAGCTCAGCTAATTTTTCTTGTAAGTTTTTATCTTCTAATTTTGTTTTATTTATCATATAGTAGAATATATTTGTTACATTTCCATTGTTTCCTTCTTCACTAGATAATGCTTCGTATAATTGAATAAGGCAATTATCAAAGTGCAATTCTATTTCAGCAACATCATTTACAGTTAAATTCGACTTTTTTATTTTTAAGCGGCTTAAACATTCAGAAATATTATTTTGTATTTTATTTGAAGGATAAAACAGCCAACTATTCAGTGCTTTTGCTACTTTTTTATGCTTTTCAAGGTATTTTTCTCTAAATATTTCTTGCTGATACAGTTGTGATAACATTTCTTTTACTTTTGGGTCTTCTGATTTCTTATAAAGACTCAAATATAATTCATATACTTGCTTATGATAATGCTGAATTTTTTCAATTATTTCGCTTTTTAGTTTATACATTTTTAGCTCCTTTCTTTGTTAGAAGTCATAGAGTAAATTAACATCTCTTGACAGTTTCATTTCTTGTTGTTTAGTCCTTTTTAACATATAATGAAATATTTTTGTGAAACTTCTATCGAATTCTTCTTCAATAGCTAATGACTTATATAGTTTCACTAGGCATTCATTAAAGTGCAACGCTGTTTTAAAAACATCATCTACCGAATAGCTTGGAAGAATTTTTATTTTTTTAGAACACTCAGAAATTTTGGTTGATAAACTATTTGTAGGTTTACGTATCCAATTTTTCATATTGCTTTTCGGTGTAAAATCTTCATATTTAATTAGAAATTCTTCTCGTAGCTTTTCATTATGGCTTAAGTAATCCAATAGCATTTTAACTCTTTGGTTTTCAGATTTTTTGGCAAGTTTAGTATAGAATTCGCTAAGATGCTTATGAAAAGACTTAATTTCTTCAATTATTTCAATTTCCTGGCTATACATTTTTACCTCCTATATTTATTTTTTTGTTTTATTTTCTATTACAAAGTTATTGCAAAATCCATGTTTTTTCTATCATTTACTATTCTAATACTTTGATAAAGTTATTGAGATATCTTAACTTTTTTATTGATTATTGTTAGTAAATGATTTGCCTTTTAATGATATTTTATTGCAATATTATTAGTGCAGAAAAAATTGGAATAAGTATTAAATTTTGTAATTTGCTCAATAATTGATAGTTGCGATAATTTTAAAGGCTTAATTCATTTTTGGCGGACATTAGTATTTTAAATATAAATTTAAACTTTTTTAATTAGATAGTTAAGAATTGGAAAATTTTATGAAAAATTTATCGATAAGATGAAAAAAAATAATAATATTGTCGATTAAAAATAAACTGAAAAAATGAGTAGGAAAATATGTATAACTGGCGCAAGTAAAGGAATTGGCATGGCCGAAGCTAAATTACTTTCAACCCAAAATGAATTATTTCTTCATGCATCAAATATAAAATCGTTTAAAGAAAGAGGAATTAAGAATGCTCATTATTTTGCACAGGATTTTACAAATATTGATAATATTAACGATTTTGTAAATGAATTGAAAGAAAAAACCGAAACGCTTGATGTTTTAGTAAATAATGTTGGCGTAATGGTTATTGAAAAGTTTTCTGATTTTAAAGATGAGGATATCAATAAACTTATCACACTTAATTTGCACTCGCAATTACTTTTAACTAAAAAGTTAATTCCACTTTTGTTAAAAAGTGAAAATCCGCATATAGTTTTTATGTCGTCAATGTCGGCAAAAAACAGAATAATTGGCGAATCTGTTTATGCAGCTACAAAAGCCGGAATTATGCAATTTGCACATGTTTTACGAAATGAACTTGCTGGAAAAATAAGAGTTTCAACAATTCATTCGTGGGGAGTTAATACTTGGAATGATGATGAAAATGCTGCCATTTTAGTTCCGGAAAATATTGCAGAAACGCTTGAATTTATAATTTCAAGAGAAAGACCTTTTCTTGTAGAATCTATTGAGTTAGGACACGAAAATCATTGGAATGGAGCACGAGCGCTGTGGTCGCCGGAATAATTATTTTCAATAAGTTTTATATGTTTAGGTTTTCTTCGCTAAAATTATGATTAACAGCACTTTTGTATTTTTCAATTGTGCTTGTTTTTTTTATTCGCTTAAAAACTTTGTGGCTGTTTGTAAACGATAAAGAAAAATATTCCCAATAGTTTGTCATTTTTGTTAAAATATGCGAGCTTCCTGATAATGAATTTTCTATTTCATTAAAAAGAGAATCATGAAAATTGTAGAATTGTTCTTTTTTTAGATCAGCAGATAAATTGTCGGTTTTTTTAATTTGAGATGCTAAAAAAGGGTTTGCCAAAATTCCTCGGCCAATCATCCAATTATTAATGTTTTGATACTCGTTTTCAAGTTTATTAAATGTGCTAATATCTTTAATATCACCATTATATGTGATTTTATTTGAACTAGTGTTTAGCACTTCGGCAAATTTATTTAAATCGGGATTTCCTTTGTAAAGTTGAGTTGCAATTCTTGGATGTATTATTAAATCAGATAAATTATAATTGTTTAAATCAGAAATTATTTTATCAATGTCATCAATATTTTTATTTCCAAGGCGCATTTTAATTGAAAGTTTATTTGGAATTTTATTGATTATTGTTTCAAGAATTTCGTTTATTTTTTCAGGATATTCAAGTAATCCGGCGCCTAAATTTCTTTTTGCAACCATTGGATAAGGGCAACCCAAATTCCAGTTTATTTCTTTATATCCAAAATCAAAAAGATAATTTGAAAGAAAAATAAAATCGGTTGAATTATTAACTAAAATTTGCGGAATTAAGTTAATGTTTTTGTTGTTTTCGGGTAAAATATCTCTAATTTGAGATTTTTTTATTGTTTTATCGTTTGAAAGCCTTATGTATGGAGAATAAAATTTATCAATATCCGTAAAATAATTATTGTAAACTTTTCTAAAAATATAATCCGTAAATCCTTGAAGCGGAGCAAGCGAAATTGTGTGTTGCATTTTTTAACTCATTCAAAAACGCCATTTCACAGTTTTAATTGCTGTGAAATGCTTTTCTGTAATATTAATTAGTGTTTATTTTTCTTTTGTCGAAAAAAGTTTTTCTTTTTTTACTTTTTCAACATCTTGATTATTTATTAGTTTTTTTGAAATAATACTATATGGCGCAGTAATTATTTCGGTGCTATCTTTAATTCCTGATGTTATTTCGATATAATTATCGTTTTGAATACCAGTTTCTACAATTTTTAAAATTGCCTTATTTTTTTCGTAAACAAAGACAACAACAAGTGGTTTGCCTTCTTTTTTATTTTCAGCGTTTTCTTCGTTTTTATTTTCATCGTTTTCTTTTTCAAAATATTCTTTTTTCACAGTATTTTTTCCTGAAGAATCAATTCTTGTAGTAATTGCCTGTATTGGAACAGACAAAACCGAATATTTTGTTTCTGTTTGGATATCTGTAGTTGCCGACATTCCGGGGCGAAATGGGAAATAATTCTTTTTTCCTTCTGGAATTAATTCCTTATAAGAATCTTTAAGTAGAAGTATTTTTACTTCAAAGTTTGTAACTTGATCTGTTCCGCCACCAACTATTGAAGCAGAATTTGCGATTTCAGTAACAATGCCTTTAAATTTTTTTCCTAAATAAGCATCAACTTCAATAATTGCAGTGTCGCCTTTTTTAACTCTAACAATATCGTTTTCGTTAACATCAACTTGTACTTCCATTAAATCCAAATTTGCGATTCTAAGTAATTCTGTTCCAGCCATTTGAGCTGTTCCAACAACTCTTTCGCCAAGTTCAACATTTAGTTTAGAAATTGTTCCTGACATTGGTGCATATAAAGTAGTTTTCGACAAATTTTCTTTTGCTTCTCGTAGAGAAGCTTCTGCGCTCATTACAGTAAATTTAGCCGAATTTGCGCTTTCAGTTGCTGCTTCAACATCAGCTTTAGCTACTTCATAAGCCGATAATGCTGATTCGTATTCTGAATCGGAAATAGCTTTATCTTCCCAAAGCTTTTTATTTCGATTGTATGATAATTCAGAATTTTTAAATTGTGATTTTGTTTGAGCTAATCTGGCTTTTGAATTTGCCCAATTCGCTTTTGCCGAATTTAAGCTTGCTTCCATTTTATCAATAACCGAAAGATATATTTCGGGATTTATTTTTACTAATAAATCACCAATCTTAACTTGTTGACCTTCAATTACATTAAGTTGAACTATCTCTCCTGATACTTCTGGGCTGATTTTAACTTCTGTTTGTGGTTGAATTTTGCCGTTTGCAGTAATTATTTCAATAATTGTTCTTTTTAAAGCAAGTTCTGTAGCAACTTTAACTGCTTCTTTTTTTCCAAACCAACCTGCTCGTTTTCCTATAAATGCAAATACTATCAATACTATTACAGCAATAATTAAGTATTTTAATAATTTTTTATTCATTTTATTGAATTTTTCAGCTTAAAATTAGAATTTTGAAATTACCTTTTTCTAAAGGCTAAATTAACTTATTTATCATAAATATCAAATAGTTACTAATCTTCTTTTTCATAAAAGACCTGATAGAAATTAAGACCTGTTTTTGTATCAAAGCCTTTTACAATTCTTTGTCGGTCGCCATGAATATAAATATGAAAATTTTTATCGAGTTTTAAAACACTTTTAAATTGAGCTTTGCTTTTTTTTACTGCTGTTTGCGAAATATCAAAATTATCTTTTATTTCCAAATCGTTTGCATCGGCAACTTTGTTTTTGTATTCATTAAAAGCATCTATTACTTCCTCATTTCCAATTACTTGACTTGAAAATTCATTTAAATCAAAAGTGTTTTTTTCATTGAAAAATTCAGATGTTTTATTCATCATTTCAATTTGGTCTGCTCTTTCAACTCCATTTGCCGGATTAAAAATATCGCTTACAAAGCCTTTGCAAATTCCAATATAATTTTTTGTTTGGTAATAATCGTCTTTTCTTAATTCCAGATTTAAAAAATCGTCTTTCCAATATCCTGCTTCTTTTGAACGGCCTGCAACATCAATCATTGCAATTTTGTAGCCTGTTTCTTTTTCGGTGTTAAATATTAAGCAGGCTTTATCTATTTTATTGATATTAATTCCTGTATCGTGCGAAATATTAATGTTTTCATTTTTAAATTCAGATTTTATAAAAATATCTTTAGTTTCAGATTTAAAAATACCAACAGCATTAGCAATTTCATCTTCAACTATGCAATTTTTAAAATATGCAATATATAGTTCGCCTGATTTAATTTGTGGATGATAAGATTGTTCGAATAAATGGGTTGCAATATTTTTTGATTCGTCAATAATATTTTCTGCATTTTCAAATATTTTACCGGCACTTTTAAATACGATATTATCTTCTAGTACACTTTCGTTTGAAAATTGATAGAAAATTTCATCTTTAAAAGAGGAAAAGAAATAGTCTAATAAAACTTGTTTTTTTTCATCATCTAATTCAATTTCATTCTCTGATAAAAAAACATTTTCGCCTTGATTTTTATTACCAATATGATGAATAATAAGCTTTTCAAATTCAGAATCGTCAATGTAGAACATTTTTTTAATTATTTGATTTTATAAAGACAAAAGTAAAAAGATAAAAGCAAAGTAATAATATTTTACAATTTAACTTCATCAAAGTTTTGTCCGAAAACGCCCATAACTTTTGCAATTGATATAAATGCGTTCGAATCTGTGTCTTTAACAATCGCCATTATTTTTGGTTTATCATGTTTTCTGGCAATAACCATAACAACATTAATATCTTTTTTGCTGTACCATCCGTGAGCTTTAAGACACGTAACGCCTCTTTTAACTTCTTTCGAAATTCTATCGGCAATAATTTTATCGTAATTTGAATAAATCATAATTTGATATGATTGTCTGGAACCATTAATTATTAAATCCACACTATATGAAGCAACAGCCATTACAACATATCCGTAAACAATTTTTTCGATAGAATAAAAAATAAACCATGAGCTGGCAATAATAAAAATATCGATATATAGAAAAATTCTTCCGGGACTAATATTTCGATATTTATTAATTATTAAAGCAATAATATCAGTTCCTCCAGAATTTCCACCATGTGAAAATGCAATTCCAACTCCTACGCCTCCAAGTCCTCCGCCTATTAAAGCGGCCATAAATTGGTCTTTAACAAATGGTTCTGTAATATATTTTTGTAAAATAATAAAAAAAATAGAGCTTATAATAATACCATAAATAGTATTTATTCCGAATTTTGCACCTAAAATTTTTAAAGCTATAAGTATTAAAATTGCATTAGCGATTAAAGTTGTATATCCGACAGGAAATCCGCTTACAAAAAATATTAAAGCTCCTAAGCCTGTAATTCCACCACCAATAATTTCTGATGGAATTAAAAAAGCTGTCCAGCCAAAAGCAAAAATGAACAGACCGATTGTTATGTAAAAGTATGGTATAATAAAATTAATGGTGTTTCTTATTGACATATTTGAGATGTTGAACTGTTTTTTTAATTAGCGATATACCACAAATTTTCAAGTTTTTTGAAAATTATTTTATTTTTACTGGCAATTTCTTTATCTACGTTAAAAGTTGCTTCTGAATTATCTGTGTTATATTCTGGCTCTGAATTTTTTATAGATTTTAAAACATTTAAAAGTTGCTCTGCTTTTTTTATTTTAAACATTTCGGCAAATTCTTTTAACTTACTTTCTTCAATCGTTTTTCCAAATTGGTCTGGTTCAATAAATTTGCTTAAAAACATTTCGTAGTTTTGGTTTTCTAATAGATTAATTGCATAAGTTATTGCATATTTTAATTCTTTTTGTGGATTTTGAGTTGTTTGTTTTTGTGTTTTACATGATGTAAATAGTGATAAAATAAATATACTTATAATAATAAATTGTTTCATAATAATTGTGTTAATTAAATTTCACAAAAGTAAATTTAATTAGATTTAAAACATAAATAAGCCTCAAAAGTTTTATAAAAAACAATTGAGGCCTTCAAACAAAAAAACAATTATTTATTTTTTTCTTAATTTAACTGCAGTTCCGTATGCAAATAATTCTGCTGCATGCTGCATAACTGCAGAAGTTGTAAATCTTAGGCATACAATTCCATCTGCATTAAAATCTTCTGCCATTTTAATCATTCTATCTAAAGATTGTTCTCTTGATTCGGCAAGCATTTTAGTATATTCAGTAATTTCGCCACCAATAATTGTTCTTAATCCTGCAAGAATATCTTTACCAATATGTCTTGCTCTAATAGTATTTCCTTTAACTAATCCTAAAGTTTCAACTATCTCATAATCAGAAAATTCGTCTTGAGTTGTTATTAGCATAATCAAAAAAATTTAGTTTATTTATCAACGTTATTTGAATAGTAATCATCTTCTTTGTTTGATAATCTGTCTTTAACGACTTTTGCAAAAAGTAATCCGATTCCGGTAATTGCAATAAGACCTATTAATCCAAAAGGAAATGCCGCAATAATACCGATTATTATTGCCAAAATCCAAGCGCCAGCTATTATTGCTAATAATATGTATCCTGCTTTTTCCATAAAAGTTATATTAAATTTCGTACTAATTTACAATAAATTGATTTAGAAATAAAAAAACTGATAAATTTATTCTATAACTTTTGTATCTTTAATAATTATTTAACCTAAAAACAGAAAATATAATGAAAACAAAACTTTTATTTTTCACATTAATTACATTTTTACTTGGATTAAATTCATGTAATACTAGTTATAATACTGATTTTGCGCCTCCTGCCGAGAATCCAAAATTTAGTGATGTATATCCTGAAAAAATAAACGGACTTACGAATGAAGTTGTTGGTATTGAGGTTGATATGTTAGGTGTTGAAGGGAATAATGCAATTTACGGAAATAGTAATATTGTAATTTCAGCTTATCAAATTTCAACTAAAGAAGTAGCTGATGATTTCTTTAAAAAAGAAATTGTTCCTGTATTTGAAACTATGCCGGTTCGTTCAAGTGGAAATATAAACGGAAAATGGTACGCTAGCGGAAAAGATGGCGATAAAAAAGCTTATGGTTGGGTTAATAGTAATTGGGTTTTTCTAATTACTGCAGATAATGAAGAAAATTTTAATGCAGCTATTGAAGCTTTTAAATTTATTACTGCAAAATAAAGAATATATAATAATAAAACAAGCATTCTGTAATTTATTAAAGGATGCTTGTTTTATTGTATTGATTTGATATTCAGCACTATTTTTCTTTACAAATAGAAAATTGCTTGGTTTTTATATCGTAATAATATTTTTTTTGGATATCAAACATATCTTCATAATTTAAATTTTTGTTTGAATTTTTTAAAAGTAAATTTATATCGCTTTCAATAATAAGCATATCGTTTTCAGACCAATATAATAAATTAACATTTCCAGGATATGCTTGTATTTCAGCAATAATATTATATTCTTTTTTTAATGTAAAAGCCTGTAAGTCAATGATTTCTATCCAAGGATGTCCTTCACCAACGTAATAAAAAGCCAGATATTTATAATTTTTTGAGGCTTTTAAATCATAAAGTCCGATTATTGGATCGTTTGGTTTTGTTAATAATATATTTTCATTTTTTTTATTTAAAAGATAAATATCCGAATATTGTATTGTAAAATTATCTTCATCTTTATAGTTAATACACAAAATCAATCTGTTTTCAAGAGTATCTTCTTTATATTTTATTGGTTCAATAATGCAATTGTAATCAGAAAGATTTATTTGTGCTTCAATAAAATTTATTTGAAAAGTAAAAATTAAGATTAGTGTTAATATTAATTTTTTCATGATGAATAAACTAAAATAAATGGTTTATATTTTCTGCAGGATCGCCCCAAACTGCTTTGTTATCTTTAATTATTATTGGTCTGTTTAAAAGAGTTGGGTTTTCACTAATAATTTTAAGCCATTCATCGTCAGAAAATGATTTTCTTTTATAAATTTCTTTGAAAATTTGTTCTTGTTTTCTAATCATTTCTTCAGGTTTTTTATTAAGCAATTTAAAAATCTGTTTTAATTCTTCTTCTTTAATACCTGTTTTCAAATATTCAATAGTTTCAAAATCTTTAGTTTTTTCTAGCAAAAATGAAAGTCCTGCTCTGCTTTTTTTACATCTTGAGTTATGGTATATTTTTATCATATTAAATTGTTTTTTATAATTTTAAAATTTTTGTGGCAAAATAAACAGAAGTTCCAAACGAAGCCGTTTTTCTTTTAACCAATTCGAAATTATTATTTAATTCGTTACAGAAATTTGATTTAAAGTGCTTATAATCACTCTTTTCCAGATATTCTAAAAATCTGGCAATAAAATTAGTTTTTCCAAAATAATCATTTATGATAATGTGTTTCTTCGAGATTCTTTTCATTTCAGATAAAATATTTTGTCTTATATCTTCTGTAACTCCATGCAGTAGAAAAGATGCAGTAACAATGTCGAAAGAATTATCTTCAAAATCTGTTAAATTACCGGCATCTCCAACACTAAAAGAAATTTGAGGCGAATATCTTTTTTTTGCTTTATTTACCATGTTTTTAGCGAAATCTACGCCATGTACTTTTTCTGCACCGTTTTCTTTAAAAAGTGCAGCCCATGCTCCTGGTCCCGAGCCAATATCTAATACCGATTTTCCTTTTAAATCTATTTCTTCTTGAATATTATTTATTGCTCTTTTATAACCTTTTTTCACGTAAGAGTCTAAAGATGAGTATATTGGCGCAATTAAATTAAAAATACTTTTTGCTCTTTTGTGTGGATTTTTACTAAATATCATTTTATTATTTTTTTACAAAAATAGAAATACTTTACAGATATTTAAATCTTTATTTTTCAAGTTGTTTTTTTAATACAATTCTAAAAGTAGCTCCTCTGTCAATTTCTGAATGGCGGACGTATATTTTTCCTTTATGGTATGTTTCAATTATTCTTTTGGCAAGCGATAAACCTAATCCCCAACCACGTATTTTTGTTGTAAAACCGGGTTTAAAAACAGTTTTAAATTTCGATTTTGGAATACCTTTTCCGGTATCTGTAACATCAATAAAAGCATAATGTCCGGTTTGTTTAATTCCTATCTTAATTTCACCTAAATTATTCATAGCATCTAAAGCATTTTTCCACAAATTTTCGATAACCCATTCGAAAAGGGCAATGTTTATAGGTGCTATAATTTCATCTGAAATTGAAAAATTTTGAACAAAAATTACTCTTGATGATGTTCTTGTTCTTAAATAATCTAATGCATTATTTACAACAATTGGAATATTTGCTTCTGTAAGAACCGGTTTAGAGCCAATTCTGGAAAATCGTTCTGTTATTTTTTCAAGGCGCTGAACATCTTTTTCAAGTTCTAAAACATATGGGTCTTTTTCTTTTTTCGATTTTGTAAGTTCAATCCAGGCAAGTAAAGATGAAATTGGCGTTCCTAATTGATGTGCAGTTTCTTTCGACATGCCAACCCATAATTTATTTTGTTCAATATTTTGTGAAATTGTAACAGCAAAAAACACTACAATTAAAAATAATCCAATTATAAAGAACTGTAAATAAGGATAATAATTAAGTTTGCTTAATAAATCAGAATCTTTGTAATAAATATAATTTTTGATGTTATCAACAACAATAACTATTGGTTTGTGTTGCGATTTCATTATTTCCAATTCATTTCTCAAATAATTTTCGTTATTTGATTTTGAAGAATCAAGATTCATAGAGTTAATAATTTTTCCTGAATTATCGAGTAAAATCCTTGGAATTGTTTTATTTTCTTGTAAAATTTTAAACATGAAAAGTGGAACTTCGCCTGTTAATGGAATTTCTTGAAGCTCTTTTGTTGTTTCTGCCCAAAGTTCAATTTTTTTATGTTCTTCAATTGATATATTTGTAACAAGCTCGTTTGAGTACCATAAAAATCCAACTGAAATTACAATTGCAAAAATCACAAATAATACTTTCCATTTATTTTTTAATGTTCTTAAAATCATAATGTTAATAATCGTAATAATAATTATTTATATTAGTTCTAATTCCAAACGAATAAAATAAATTATAAGTATTTTCCAATTCGTTTTTGTATGTTCTCTTATATAAACTAGCAAATATCTGTAAATTGCTTATCGGATTTATTATGTATTTAAACGTAAAATTTAAATTTTGAATTGTTGTTTTTAAATTTTTTGCAATTTCATGGTTTTTTATAATATTATTGTCTGATAAAAATATATTTGAACCAAAATTTGTATTTGTTGTATCAGAACTTTTAATTATTTGATTAAATTTAATATCAAAACCAAATTTTTTAAAATTATAATTTAAAATGCCAACAATCTCCTTAAGTCCTGCGCCTGCAGGATGTGCAATTGCCTGATTATAATTTGAATAATTTTGTGCGGAATTTTCATAAGCGTAAGTGTAATTTGCTATTTGATTATATTCTGCATTTAAAAAGAGTGTTTGATTTTTAAAATTATTATGGAATAAATCAAAATATTTAAATCCAAATTGAAAAGCATATTTGCTTTCGTTAAGTTTTTCAATATCAGCATCGTCAATAGCTAATTGAGTATATAATTGGCTAAATTTACTTGTTTTTATTTTTGAATTTAAACCAATAAGTACGTTTTTTTCATTATTTAATTCATATTGTACACTTTTGAAAAATAGAATTGGGTTAAAAAAATTTAAATCAAAATTTGTATCAGAATTTGTATTTGAAGGCCAAATTATATTTTCGAAAATCGAAATCTCAAATCCGGGTTTTAACACATAACTTAAATAGTTTATTGCACTATATTTTCTGTAATGATAATTATAATATGCAGTTGTAAAAGATTGATATTGAGACCATAAGACAATATATTTGAATTTGCCAAATGTGGAACTTATTTTTATAAATGGATAAATAAATGCATTATCAGATAATAATAATGAGCGATATCCTTCGCCAATAAAATGTTTTGAATGTCCGGCCTGAAAATTAAAATTTGAATTTGGACTGTAAGAAATGTAAGCCTCAACTCTTGAAAAATCGAGTTTATTATTTTCTGAAAATTTAGCTGCGCCTTGTCCCGGAACCACTAGGCTTTGTCTTATAATATCAGTAATATAAGGTTCATATTTTGCCTGATTTTCATAAAACGATGAATAAAATGAAAAATTTTTGCCAATATCGCCTTTAAACTCAATTCCTCTGGTATTTATAAAATAATTTTCTTTAGATTTTAAGTCTTTTTTAAGCTCTAAATTTAATATTGGATTAATTTTAAAATTAAAATTGTTGGATTCTATAATTACAAAATCTTCTAAAAAAAGTTTTCTGTAAAACCAATTTTTACTTGAAATTAAGCTATCAGTTTTTAATTCTAAAGATAGATCTAATTGAATAATTGGCTTAAACCCGGAAAGAATTATTTTTTCAGAATTTTGAATATTAAAATTCAGATTTTGAAAATTTGAATTTTCTAAATTGTAATTTAATTGCTGAGAAAATGTATTGAGCTTTATTAATAAAAAAATAATTAGAATAATTAATGTTTTTTTTTTTGAATAAGCCATTTTCTATATGTTCTTTTTTTTAGCAAGATAACAAAAATAAATATTATTAAGTATCAGCAAATAAATTTGTTAAAATAAAAAAACTTTTGATTGATAAATAGTGTTAACTATATCACAATCAAAAGTTTAATAATAAAATTTAGTGAAATGTTTAGAAATCAAGTAACACAATGCCTACTGAAATAGGATAAACTTCCGGTCCTCTGTCTTTATTAAATAAAGGAACCATGTCGTAAATAGCATAAAGGCTGATAAATTTATATCCAATTCTAAAAGTTAAGCCATATTTAAGAGCAGGAATTTGAAAATCAGATTTGTTTTTAATTTCGTATTCGTTTATGTTATCAGAATATTCTGCTTTTCTTTTTGAGCTTAGTTTTAGACTTCCAACAACGCCCATTCCAACATGTATTCCTGGTCTTTCTTGAGCCACAGGAATCTGAAATTCAAAAATTAAAGGAATAGTTAAATACCATAAATTTATCGAGTTTTTAGAGTATGAGTTTATTGTGTCAATTTCTGCAGAAATAACATTTAAATCGTTTTCAAAAATATTAACATTATTTCTGAAATGATAATTATTCCAAGTAGTTCCCATTCCTGTTGTTAAACCAACACCTTTACCAAAAGGAATATTAAATTCCATAAAATTAAGGCTAAAAGACCAAGAAATTTCGGGATTTAATTCAAATAAAGCATCATCGCCATCGAGAACTGTAGAATAATTTTTGTTAACATAATTGTTTAACCCAAGTTCAAATCCGGCCCAATGTCCTTTAAATTTTTTATTTTTACCAAATGGCGAAATATTATTCCAATCGCGAGGCCACTCTTTTTCCCAATCCCAGTCATAAACATCGTTTTCATCTTTTTCTTCAATTTCATCATTTTCATTCCAATCCTCAATTTTAGCCTGAATATCATCAATTCCTTTTTCAAGAGCCTCAACTTCTTTTTCAAGTTCTTTCATTTTTGTATCTTCTTGTTTTAACAAAAGTTCTTGTTGGATTTTTAGCTCTTCTTCTTGTTCTTCTTCAACTTTTTTCTCAATTTCTTCAAAAAGTTTTGCCTGAGTAGCTAACTGTTCTTCTTTTTCTTTCAACAGTTGTTCAAAATCTTTTAAACCACTTTCTAAGTTTTTTAGTTTCTCTTCCTTGTCTTTATTTTTCTTAGCTTTTTCGATAATAATAATTTTTGTATCACCCAGTTTAATCTTTGTGGTGTCTTTTTCTTGCGAAAATATGGTCATTCCCCAAAATAGACCTAATGTAATTAATAAAATCCTTTTCATAGTTTATTATTTTTGTGTCAATAATTTTCAATTATATAATATTGACTATTAATAAAATGTTAATTAAAATTAAATTTTTGTTTATTGTATGTCGTTTGGGCATATAAAAAAGTTACAAAATTTCTTTTTTAAATCGTTTTTATTACTTTTGGCAAAATTTTATGGCGATTAAAATATATAAATCTGGTTTTAGTCAAAGAAATTTGGTTATTGATAAAAAAAAAACAAAAAAAGCACACTTTTATTATTTCTTTGTCGTTCTAGATTTAAATATAAAGCAACCTCTAAACACAAACATTAGTCTGCAAATTAAATATATTACATGAAACAAAATAGAGAATTTTACGTATAAGATATTAAGAGATTATTCTATTTTATTAATTTAGGGTATAAAATTTGCAAATTGAAAATATGTATATAAGTAAAGATAATTTTGAGATTGATGGAAACATTTTTACTTTAATAAAAAATAATGTTTATATGAACAAAGCTTTAACAATTTTAATTTTTTTAATACTGTTTATAATTACTCCTGTATTTGTTCAAACGGCTATAGCACAACCACCACCACCTGGTCCTACTGATATTCCTATTGATGGAGGATTAGGATTTTTGCTTGCTGCTGGAATAGGATATGCTGCTAAAAAGCTTTATTCTCAAAGAGAAAATCCGGAAAAATAAATTAAAAAACTCAGTAAATTTTTTTAATGATTCTTATAGAAAAGTATAAAGCATTTCATCCTATAGTTAAATTTATAGTAAATGGCGTGTTTCTTTTTTTATTATGGTTTATTTTTTACAAGTTTTTTAGATATTCTGGTTTTGTGAATAATATTTATGAAAAATCTACAGGGCAATTAACATATTATCTTCTTTATTTTAGCGAATTATTGTTGAATGTATTTGGTTTTGAAACTGAAATGTTTGGTAAAACAATAAGAATTGTTGGAACAGGCGGTGTTTATTTAGATAGAGGATGCCTTGGAAGAAATGTAATGGGTTTATTTGCCGGGTTTGTAATTGCATATCCAGGAATAATAAAAAAGAAATTATGGTTTATTCCTTTAGGATTATTAATTATAAATTTTGTTAATGTTCTTAGAATCTGCGGTTTAGCATATATTGCTCTTTGTTGTCCGGAGCATATGGATATTAATCATCATTTAATTTTTAAATACGCTGTTTATACTGTTATATTTTTATTGTGGTTTTGGTGGATACAAAAGATAAATGTTAGAGCTGTTAAAAATTCCAATTAATTTCACGAAAAAATTTCCTGCAAAATTTCTAAAGATTTAATTTTTCCCATGTTTGGGATGTGAAATTTGTAATATTCTATAATTGAATCTAAAATTGTTTTTTTTTGATTTTTAGAAAAGCTGAAATTTTCTATATTCGAAAATCCTTTAGAATGCAAAATGCTAATTAATTTGCTTGTTTCTTCATCTAAATAATATCTTGAATCGGCTTGTATACTGTAAAATTTTCCTTCAATAAGATTGAAAAATTTTTTTTCGCTGCTAAAATTATTTTTAGGATAAAATCCTAAAAATTTACAAAGTTCGTATAAGAAAATTATGTGATAATTACCAATTCCGCTTTCAATATTATCGAGTAAAAGTATAGAATTGTACAAAAACTCAAATAAATGGCTATTTTCTTCTTCTTCTTTAATTACTTTATATAAAATTTCTGACACAAATATAGCAATAGAAGTTTTGCTTATGTTAAAAGGCAAATCAGACAAAACCGGATTGTGGCTGATTTCTTTTATCCTTTGAATTTCTCGGTTTTGCTTGTAATAGACTTGTAAGTCTAATAAGAAAAGTGGTTGTAAAATATTTTTTTTTGGTAAAGTTTTGCTTTTTGACGAATGCCTTAAAATAAAAGCTTGTTTCCCAAATTTTTCGGTAAATATTTCTGCAATAATCTGACTGTCAGAATATTTAGTTTGTTTTAGAAATATGCCTCTTGTTTGTTCAAGCATTTTCTTATTAGTTTATAATAAGCAATTTTAATACTTTTTTATATTTTCCTTCGCTATCTGTACAAAAAACTAAATAAACGCCTGTGTAAACTTTTTGTCCTGAAAAATCGCGACCATTCCAGATTGCTTGTCCGCCAAAGGCTGTAGTTTCGTAAACAAGCTTTCCGCTGATATTTGTTATTTTAACGTTTGCATTTTTTGCAATTCCTGTAATAGTAATTTCACCTTCGTAGTTTTCTCTAACCGGATTTGGATAAATATATGCGTTTTTGTATGCATTATCGCCTTTTGTTGCAGTTCCTTTGTATGAAATCAGTCCTAAATCTGTTCCGAAAAAAACTTCTCCTGTTACACTATTTACTTTAATATCAGTAATATTATTTGAAAAAAGCGGACTGTTTTCTGAATTGAAATTAAAAATTTCTTTTTGTCCATCTGCCGACATTAAAAAAACTCCGGAATTTTCAGTTCCAAACCATTTTCGATTTGCACCATCAATTTCAATTGATGTAATCTTTTCATTTCCAAGTAGATATTGAACAATGCTGTCGTAATTTTTATCAACAAGTTTTATTCTGTCGGCATAAAAATTATTTCCATCAAAAACATTTGATGCATTAAAATATGTGATTACACCTTTATCTGTTCCAACCCAAACAACATCATCTTGATCTACCGCAATAGAGTATACGTCGTTTGTTATAATAATTCCGTTTTCATCAGTAATGCTAAATTTTTTGTGGTCGTCGTCGCTATAATCAGTAGGTGTATTGTTGTGGTTAAAAGCAAATAAACCTCCACCACGTGCTAATTGCACCCATTTGTTATTATTGCTGCAAATAATAATTTCACCAACATCGCTTTGTCCGCTAATTTCGGGATATTCTAAACTTTGCCATTCGTTATTTGCTGTTTTTACTGAAATTGGATAGTTTACTCCTGAATTTGTTACCCACAAGTTTTGATTTTCATCAATAGCTAATCCGCCAATTCTGATAAATTCGCCGCCGGGCAAAATGCTTTGTAAACTGCTATTTTGCTCATTATAAGCGTTTTGTAAATCACCGTTAATAAATTCAAAAACTCCGGTTCCCCAAGCGCCTGCAAAAACCTGACTACTGTTATGTGAATTAACTAATATTTTCACAAAATCTCTGGCATTTGACTCCCAAAGAACTTTTGAGCGCCATGTTTCATTCTCAAAATGAAAAGCTTCTGCATATTTGTATAAATTTCCCCAAAAAGAAGTTCTTCCGCCGGCAGCAACCCAAACATTATTATTTTCTTCAGAAATATCAACAACACTGTTTTCAAAAGGTCCATTCGGATAAAAACTCTGAAAAGCCAGATTTGATTCTCGTTTTACTAATCCAATTTCTCTATCGCCAATGTAAATATTATAATTTTCATCAATATAACAATCGTTTGGTTTAAAGCAACAAAGATTATAATTGCTTATTATCTCTTTTATAATCAGATTGTTACTGTAAATGCTTATTTTACTGTCTTCAGTTATTGAAAGATAATTGTCATTATAACTTATTTTTTTAATGAGATTTTCGGAATTGTAAAATAAAACCCAGTTTTCGCCTTCTTTTTTGTATATATATGAAGCATTTTCGGTAGAATTATAATAATTTGCAAGAATATTATTGTTGAAATTTATTATTGAAGTAAATTTTTGGTCAGGATTTGGAATTGAACTTATTTTAGACCAATAATTATAGTCTATTAAATTATTGCTGTTTTTATCTGCAAAATATATTCCTTCTTCTGTAGCTGCATAAATGTAATTTTCATCAAAACAGATATCGTAAACTTCAATTGCAGCGGCATTATTGCCAATGTAGTAAGTTTCTTTTATTTCAAGGTTTTCAATATCTAAAACAACAATTCCAAATCCACAGGCCAAATATGCAATGTTATTTTGAAAAACAATTTTGTAAATGTTTTTATTTCCTTGTATTTGAGCTTGTTTTATATAATTAATGTTTTTAATAGAATTATTATAAATGATATCGATATTTGCATTATTGTAAGCAACGACAAGTGCTTCATTATCAGAATTATAATTGATTGAGCTTATTCCAAAATCGGATAAACCATTTGCTTTTGAGAGTTTGCCAATACTATTATCATTTTTATCGAAATAAAATAAAGCATAAGGACTTGAACACCAAATTTTATTATTTGCTTTTATAACATTTGTAGTATTTGAATAAGCTAAATGATCGCGCCAAGCTCCAATAGGAATTTGAGCATTAATAATATCTGAAAAGTATATTAATGAAATTAATAGAATTGATATAAGTTTTGAAAAATGCATTAAACAAAATTAATTAGAAAATGTGAATTTATTATAATAACCTGAGTTCGATATATGAAAAAGATAATTTAACTAATCCTTTTTGCATAAAAAAACTTAAAATTGCTAGAATAAAATCTAAATCTGAAATTTATTTAAATATTTGTTAAAAAATCCATTAATTTTTCAAAAGCAATTGCTCTGTGGCTTATTAAATTTTTTAATTCATAAGGCATTTCTGCAAAAGTAATGTCGTATCCATCCGGTAAAAAAACAGGATCGTATCCAAATCCTTCTTTTCCTCTTTTTTGCTTAATAATTTTACCTTTAATTATTCCTTCAAACTGATATTGTTCTCCATTGATAATCAGCGAAATAACTGTTTTGAATTGAGCATTTCTGTTTTTAGAGTTTTTTAATTCTTCAAGTACTTTTTCAATATTTTTATCCATGTTTTTTTCATTGCCTGCATATCTGGCCGAATAAACTCCTGGTTTTCCATTAAGAGCTTCAATTTCAAGTCCTGTATCATCAGCAAAGCAATTTACATTATATTTTTCATATACATATTTTGCTTTTTCAAGAGAATTTTCTTCAATTGTAGGACTAGTTTCAGGAATATCCTCAAAACAACTTATATCATTTAGACTAAGGAGTTGAAAATCAGAGTTTAATATTTGACTTATTTCTCTTAATTTATTTTCGTTATTTGTTGCAAAAACTAATTTCATCTGTTTAAAAATTGAATCTTAAATTTTAAATAAAATACAATTATAGTTAAATTAATGATTATTATTTTGGAAATTCAACTAAAAATTCAATAATGATATAGTATGATTAAGAAAAAATATTACTTTTGCATTTGATTAAAAATTTTGAAAAATTTAAATGAAATTTCATGCAAGAAAACAAAGGTGAAATTTTGCAGGTAATTGGTCCTGTTATAGACGTTAGTTTTGAGAAATCCGGAGGTAATTTACCTAATATTTACGATGCTCTTGAAATTATTCGTGAAGATGGCACTACTTTAATATTAGAGGTGGAGCAACATATTGGCGAAGATACAGTAAGAACAATTTCAATGGATTCTACTGATGGTTTGCACAGAGGAATGGAAGTATTTCAAACCGGAGCGCCAATTAAAATGCCAATTGGTGAAGCTATTAAAGGAAGACTATTAAATGTTGTTGGTGATACAATTGATGGTTTGGGTGAGATTCCAAAAAAAGATGGATACCCAATACACAAAGAACCACCACATTTTGATCAATTATCTACCGAAACAGAAGTTTTATATACAGGAATAAAAGTTATCGACCTGATTGAACCATATTCAAAAGGTGGAAAAGTTGGTTTATTCGGTGGCGCAGGAGTTGGAAAAACTGTTATCATCATGGAATTAATCAATAATATAGCAAAAGCATATTCCGGATTATCAGTATTTTCAGGTGTTGGTGAAAGAACACGTGAAGGAAATGATTTATTGCGCGAGATGCTTGAATCTGGTGTTATGTCTTATGGAGAAGAATTTCTTAAAGACATGGAAAAAGGCGGCTGGGATTTATCGAAAGTTGATAAAAATGCATTGAAAGATTCAAAAGTATCGATGGTTTTTGGTCAAATGAACGAACCTCCAGGTGCAAGAGCGCGAGTTGCATTATCAGGATTAGCAGTTGCAGAATATTTTCGTGATGGCGATGATGCAAAAGGAAAAGGAAACGATATTTTATTGTTCGTAGATAATATTTTCAGATTTACACAAGCAGGTTCAGAGGTTTCAGCATTACTTGGTCGTATGCCTTCAGCAGTTGGATATCAACCAACTTTATCTTCTGAAATGGGCGAGTTGCAAGAAAGAATTACTTCAACTCATAAAGGTTCAATCACTTCAGTACAAGCAGTTTATGTGCCAGCTGATGATTTAACAGACCCGGCTCCGGCAACAACATTTGCTCACCTTGATGCAACAACGGTTTTAAATCGTAAAATTGCTGAGCTTGGAATTTATCCGGCTGTTGATCCACTTGATTCAACATCAAGAATATTATCTCCGGAAATTGTTGGAGAAGCTCACTATAAAACAGCTCAAAGAGTTAAAGAAATTCTTCAAAGATTTAAAGCTTTACAGGATATTATTGCAATTCTTGGAATGGAAGAATTAAGTGAAGAAGATAAGTTGATTGTTCACCGAGCAAGAAGAGTTCAGAGATTTTTATCTCAACCTTTTCATGTTGCAGAACAGTTTACGGGACTTAAAGGAGTTTTAGTTCCGATTGAAGATACAATTAAAGGTTTTAATATGATTATGGATGGTGAAGTTGATGAATATCCAGAAGCAGCCTTTAACCTAGTTGGAACAATTGAAGATGCTATTGAAAAAGGTAAAAAAATATTAGCAGAAGCTGAAAAATAACAGTTTCAGAAATTGAAATTTGCTTTTAAAATATTGAATATTAATAAGATATGGAAATTGAAATAGTAACACCAGATAAAAAAATTTATTCCGGTGAAATTAAATTAGTTAAATTACCTGGAACAGGTGGTTCTTTTGAGATATTAAAAAATCACGCAGCTTTAATTTCAACACTTGAAAAAGGCGAAATTAAAGTAATTGATACAAATAATGATATTAAATTTTTTGATATTAACGATGGAGTTGTTGAGGTATTAAATAATAAAATTACTGTTTTGCTTTCTTCGATTTAAATGATTAAAAACGATATATTTTTTAAAGAGCCGATTTTTTTCGGCTCTTTTTTTATTATTCAAATTCTACAGTGTAATTTTTTATTTCAAAAGGTGTAAACGGCTCAAGTTCAGATATGTTAACTAAGTGAGAATATTCATTTGGTATGTTTGTGCCAGTGTAATATATTCCTTCAGAATTAAAATATATTTGTGAATTTAGACTGTTTATATCAATATCTAATTCATTAAAAAAATCTTCTTGGCTAAGTGCTGAATATTCTGTGTAAATATTCAATAATTCATCGTAAAACACATTTTTGACAGAATAGTTTTCCCAAATATCAGTAATATCTGTTAAAGAATTAATAGGAATGGCAATATTAACAAATGCGATGTTTTGGTTATTATCAACTTTTGCTGCAATTGTCCAGTTTCTTTGTACAAAAGTATTTTGATTAAATAAATTAGCATTCGGATTGTTTGAAGAAGCTATTATATCATAAATTCCTAATTTTTCGCCAACAAATAAGTTTATGTTATCAGGAATGTATTGAAAGTTTTCGCTAATATTTAAATTACTGATTCCAACAAAATATGTTTTTTCGTATTCTGTAGAATTAATTGAATAATTATATTCAATCCGAACCATTGCGTTAGGACTTTCAATTAACTCATTGTTGTTTAATGTGTTAGGTTTGAAAATTATGATTTGTTCATTATTATTTATATTCCAATACGATTGTAAAGCAATATCGGAATAATTATTGTTTGAAACTTCCATAAAATAATCCCAGATTTTATTTTCAAAACTATAGTTTTTAACAATAGCAACGTGTTTTGTTTTTTCATCAACTCCTGTATAAGAAAAATCCATTAAGCCTGTTTTTTGAAATGAAGAAATTCTATTATAAGATTTTTCAACTATTCTACTCATATCATCGGCATAAAAAATAAAATTTCTTGTATATAAGCTAATTTCATTTCCCGAAATATTTTTATTGTTATCAATGTGGCTTATTGAGCTTGGTAAATCAATATAAAATTCTGTTTGAATTATTTTGTCAGATGTTTCAGGATTTGTTTCAAGTAATAATTTATCGCATGAAAATATTGAAAATGAGATTGTTAATAAAAAAAGGAGTTTTAACTTCATAATTGTTTATGTGATTTTAATTTTAGAAACGATTGTTAAAATTATATATTGTTGTTATTGAAAATTAATTTCGTTAACAAGTCCGGAGTATTCAATTAAATCAGTTTTAAAAGAGCCGACAAAGAATTTCATTTTAACTCTTACCGGAATTCTGTTTTTATCGTTCGAAATCCAAATGTCAAGCGCATTTTCATCCTCAAAAGTTCCTTTTTCAACAACAGGTTTAAATTTCATGCAGTTTATTTTTCCAAGTCCGATTTTAATAGTTTCGTAGCCTTTAAAACGCACAACTAAATCCCAAGGTTCATCATGAAAATATGTGTGAATTGTAACTATATCATCGATATTTAAATTATTTAAACTTTCGCGTAAATGATAAAAAGCAGAAATAATATCAAAAATATTTTCATTTACATTGTGTTGGCCGGATTTAAGGCTGTAAACTGTATTGTTTGAATGATTATAAAAAACTTCGTTGTAATTTCTGTATTTCCCTTCTTTAAGGCTCATTTTCGATTTATAAGGTTTTCCGGTAATTATATCGAAATAACTTTCGTAATAATCTTTAACATTATAAATTGAATTTGCAATTCCTGTGGTTTTTCCAAGAGCTTTAACAAAAAAAACTTTTTTTCCTTTATAATCAACTTTTGAAAGATCAAGACTGGCAATTCCGCCGGTTATCCAGCCATAAGACATTTCGTATTTTAAATTTTCGCCTTCTTTAAAAGGTTTGTTTGTAATGTTCTGAGAATTAGAAGCATACGAATTACAAATAATAAAAGTAAATAGTAATAATATATTTTTTATATAAAACATTTAAGTTAGATTTTTATTAAAAAACGAAATTTTGAGCATATTGTTATAAAAAATATTTTATAAGTTTTTAAGCTTAATTAAATTTATTTATTGTACTGATATTTAGTTGATTAGCTTTATATGTATAAAATTATTAAAAAATAGAATTATTAGCATACGTTGTAAAAAGTTCAAGAGCTTTAGTTCCGGCAAGAGAGTTTCCGTATTTGTTTAAACCCGGCGACCAAACAGCCACAGATAATTCGCCCGGAACAACAGCAACAATTCCACCGCCAACTCCGCTTTTTCCAGGAAGCCCGACTCTATATGCAAAATCACCAACCGCATCGTATAAACCACAAGTAAGCATTAAAGAGTTCATACGTTTTGTTTTTCTGGTGCCAAGAATAATATCTCCAGTTTTAGGATTTATTCCTTTGTTTGCAAGAAACAAAAAAGAATGAGCTAAATCTTTGGTATTCATGCAAATAGAACATTGGTGAAAATAAATATCTAAAACATCATCGGCTAAATTATTTAAATTATTAAAACTTTTAATAAAATTAGCCATAGCTCTGTTTTTGTTTCCAAAAATTCTTTCCGATTCGGCAACTTCTTCATCAAAACTTAAAGTGTTATTTCCGGATATTTCTCTAACAAATTGTAAAATTTTGTTTTTAGTTTTTCCTCTGCCTTCAAAAATTGCATCTGAAACTACAATTGCTCCCGCATTAATAAAAGGATTTCGTGGAATACCATTTTCATATTCGAGTTGAACAAGCGAATTAAAACTATTTCCTGAAGGCTCTCTTCCAACACGTTTCCATAAATCATCGCCAATCATATTCATGGCAATTGTTAATGTAAAAACTTTTGAAATACTTTGAATAGAAAAATTATCATCCACATCGCCAACACAAAATTCTTCTCCATTTACGGTTGAAACAGTCATTGCAAATTTATTAGCAGGAGTTTTTGCCAATGCAGGAATATAATCAGCAACAATTCCTTTTTCAATCAAAGGTTTTACTTCATCATATATTTTTTCAATTATTTTTTGATAATCCATCTTTTGTTTTAAATTTCGTAAGTTTTTGCAAAAATAGTTTGTTTCTGATTAATAAAAAAAATGAATATAATTAATAATTACATAAATTTAATTTATTACTCAAGTTTAGCTATATTTATACTTTTGGGCATTATTAATTAATTCATTTTTTAAAATATAGTTAGCCTTTTTGCCATTTCTTTTTTATGTATTACTTTAGCCGATTAAAATAAGCTTATTTATTAGCGTATGTGGAAAATATTTGCAAATATTATTTTGAGATATAGAATCTTGATTTTGATTTTAATTTCTGTTGTTACTGTTTATATGGCATATAATGCTAAAAACATTGAACTTGATTATAATTATGCAGCTCTGTTGCCAAAAACTGATACAAATTATATTGAGTTTGATAAATTTAAACAGATTTTTGGCGAGGATGCAAATATTTCAATAATTGGTATTCAGGATAAGAATTTTTTCGAGCTTGATAAATTTAATGATTGGTTAAAATTACAAAAAAAATTAACTCAAATTAAAGGAGTTGAGCATGTATTGTCAATATCAAGTTCTATAGATATATATAAAAATCAAACATCAAAGAAATTTGAAATTATAAATATTTTTCCCGAGAAAGTTAAAACCCAAACTGAGCTTGATAGTTTAGCGAAAGTATTTAAGTCAAAACCTTTTTATGATGGCTTAATATATAACGATTCAAACGGAGTTATTTTAATGGCAATTACTATGAATAAGGAAATTATAAATAGTAAAGCCAGAGAAAAAATGATTGAAGACCTTGAAAATGAGTCAGATAAATTTGGACAGAAATATAATCTAAAAGTTCACTATTCAGGCTTACCTTATTCAAGAACAAAAATTTCCCTTTTAATAAGAAATGAACTTTATATGTTTATTTTTTTAGCGATGCTTGTAACAGCTTCAATATTATTTTTGTTTTTCCGTTCGTTTAAAGTTGTAATGTTTTCAATGCTTATTGTAGGAATTGGAGTAATTTGGGCAATGGGTTCAATAGCATTATTTGGATATAAAATTACAATTTTAACAGGAATGATTCCGCCTTTAATTATTGTTATTGGAATCCCAAATAGCGTCTATTTGTTAAATAAATATCATTCTGAATATAAAAAGCATTCCAATAAAATTAAAGCTTTATATAGAATAATTAGAAAGGTTGGAAATGCTACTTTTTTAACAAATTTAACTACTGCACTTGGTTTTGCTACTTTTGTAATTACAGGAAACCGATTTTTAGTTGAATTTGGTATTGTAGCATCTTTAAATATCATGGGCGTTTTTATTCTATCAATAACATTAATTCCAATATTTTTCAGCTATTTATCTCCACCTAAAGAAAGACACATAAAACATCTTGATTATAAGTATGTTAATGCTTTTATCGAAAGATTAGTTTGTATTGTTAATAATCGAAGAAAAGCTGTTTACGCAATTGTTATATCAGTTGTATTAATAAGTATTTTTGGTACTACTCTTATAAAAACTGAAGGTTTTATTGTTGACGATATTCCTCATGATGAACCTATTTATGTAGATTTAAAATTTTTAGAGAATAATATCGGCGGAGTTATGCCACTTGAAATTACGATTGATACAAAAAAGAAAAAAGGCGTATATAAATATTCTACTCTTAAAAAAATGGATCAATTCATTAAATCTTTAGAAAAATATAAAGATTTATCAAAATCAACATCAATTATTGATGCATTAAAATTCTCGAGGCAAGCATATTTTAATGGAAGAGAAAAAAGTTATAAACTTCCCTCAAAACAAGAATTAACATTTATAATGCCATATTTACCTGATAAAAGCAGTAATTCAAATTTTAATATTTTAGAATCTTTTGTTGATAGTACAGCAAGTGTTGCTAGAATTAGTTACAGGCTAAATGATGTAGGTACAATAAAAAATAAAGAAATTGCTGACAGTATTGCTGCTGAAGCTGGACGAATTTTTTCTGATGAAAAATATAAAGTTACAGTTACTGGTTCTAGCATTGTTTTTACTCAAGGAACAAGCTTTTTGGTTAAAAATTTATTTACAAGTTTAACACTAGCAATTGCATTAATTGCCTTTTTTATGGCAACAATGTTTACTTCTTTACGGATGATAATAATATCACTAATTCCAAATTTTATACCTCTTTTATTTACAGCATCAATAATGGGATATTTTCATATACCCATAAAACCATCAACAGTATTGGTTTTTAGTATAGCATTTGGTATTTCGGTTGATAACGCAATTCATTTTTTAGCAAAATACAGACAGGAGCTTTTTGTTGCAGGTGGAAATATAAAACTGGCTGCTATTGTGGCACTTAGAGAAACAGGAGTAAGTATTATTTATACTGCCGGAATATTATTTTTCGGATTTGGAATATTTACAATTTCTAAATTTGGCGGAACTCAAGCTTTAGGACTTCTTGTTTCAATAACTCTACTGGTTGCAATGCTTTCTAATTTAATTTTATTACCATCTTTATTGCTTACACTAAAACACTCAACAACAAAATCTTTCACAGAATCTTTTAAAAATGAATTTGAAGAATTGGAAGCGAATGATAATAACGATTTTGCTAATTGTAAGTAATAAAAAGAGCTTAAAGCGATTAAATTTGACTTAATAAATGTATACTTTTAAAGAATTACAAAATATAATTGAGGATAATTTATCTAAAATTGATTTAGATATTAGTCCAATCGAATTATATGAACCGATAAAATATACATTATCTGCCGGTGGAAAACGTGTAAGACCAACCTTAACTTTGGCGGCCTGTAATTTATTTTCTGAAGATATAGAAAAATCAATAAAACCGGCTTTGGCGCTCGAAGTTTTTCATAATTTTACATTATTGCATGATGATATTATGGATAAAGCTGAATTAAGAAGAAACAGCGCAACTGTTCATGAAAAATGGAACGAAAATATAGCTATTTTATCCGGCGATGCAATGTCGATAAAAGCATATGAATTGCTGAGCGATACGGAAGAAAATCATTTAAAATCGGTATTGAAAATATTTAATAAAATGGCGATTCAAATATGTGAAGGTCAGCAATTTGATATGAATTTTGAAGAAAAAAACGATGTTTCGGAAGATGAGTATTTAGAAATGATAAAACTTAAAACTTCAGTATTATTGGCTACAAGTTTAAAAATTGGTGCAATTGTAGGTGGCGCTAATGAAAACGATGCTCAAAATTTATACGATTTTGGTTTAAATTTAGGCTTGGCTTTTCAGTTACAAGATGATTTTCTTGATGTTTATGGAGATGTTAATACTTTTGGGAAAAAAATTGGAGGCGATATAATTGCTAATAAAAAAACATTTATGCTTATAAAGGCATTAGAAATAGCTGATATTGAAACAAAACTTAAAATAAACGAAATTTTGAATTTGAAAGAATTTGATAAAAATTTTAAAATAAAATCAATTGTAGATATTTATAACAAATTAGAAATAAGCTATTTAGCTAAAAATAAAATGGATTATTTTTATAAAAAGGCATTAAATTCATTTGATTTAGTAAATGTAGAAGCT
Organism: Bacteroidales bacterium; assembly: GCA_016937695.1. Taxonomy (GTDB): domain Bacteria; phylum Bacteroidota; class Bacteroidia; order Bacteroidales; family NBLH01; genus NBLH01. The sequence continues at coordinate 43,836 of JAFGWC010000048.1, read as the reverse complement.
TCAAAAAAAGAAATACTTTTTAATTTTGCATCAAATCTAATGAATAGGAATAATTAAAAAGCTATTGTTTTTTTATAAGCATTAGCTTTTTAATAGTCTTAATTTCAGATATTTAAAAATTATTGGAAAAACATAATTCTACCTTTTCCACAAGAAGCATCACCCCAAAATCCGAAGAAATAATTTATTTCAAACATTAATTTTAGGCTAAAAGGATTAGTTTTTGCCAGCGTAGTAATTTCAGGTAAATAAACTCCATCATCAAGAACATAAAAATTAGGATTTTCAACAATATCAGTAATAGCATAACTGCCTCGTAAACCAAGATTGAAGTTAATTCTTTCGCCTCTAAAAATGGCAAAACCCATTCCTATTGCAATGCTGTTATATTTTTCTTTAAAATTTGCAATATAATCAGTTTCATTATCTGTAAAATTAAAATCTGATGGATTTTCGATAGATGCAGATTTTAAATTGCTGAATTTAGGACCAGCTTCAAAATAAAAACCGTAATCACTTGTATACCTGAACATTATAAGATAATCGAGACTTGTAAATTTTTGTGTTTTGGAGTAAGTATTATTCCCATCATTAATATCATATTTTTGACTAAAACCTGATGATAAAACCTCAAATGCTAAACCGAAATTATCACCATAAGTTACGCCAAATCTTCCGCCAAAAGAATAAGCTGGACTTAAAAAATCCATTGTTATATTATTATCTCCCATAACATTGCTATTAATCAATATTGAATTACCATATCCGGCTTTAGCAGCAATACTTAGCCATTTAACTTCAGAACCTCTTTTTTTTCTGTGCTGAGAATATATAACGGAGGTTACAAATAATAATAATATTAGGAAAGTTAGTTTTTTCATGATTAAGAAATTAAATAAAAAATTGTTATAATAACAAATATAATAATTTCCAGGAATATATTTTATCTTAAAAATTAATAAATAAAAAAGCGGCTTTTTAGCCGCTTAATTATAAATCTAAATTTTTTCTATTTCATGCTTGCACTTTTAATCTCAATTTCGACTTTAGATTTAAAAGAAGTAACTTCTTCTGAAAATCCATCAGAATCATAAATAACTCTGCCTTCACCATCTTCAATCCAATATCCATTAGGATTTCCATTATTATCTAACATGAAATTTGCAAAATATAAATTATCAATACCATCAGTTGCTAATGTTCCGGAAATTATATGCACCATTTGAACCGTTTCTTCATAAGCTACAGCTTGAATTTCAGCAAAAACAGTAAATTTATTGTCATCACCAACAATAAATCCACCAATGCCATCTCCACTTTCAGGACCATTTAAATAACTTAACTTAATAGTAAGATTATCATTATCTTGATCGTAAAATTGGAAGTAATAGTCGGCAAATTGCAATCCAATATAATCAGATTCACGATTACTGGCCTTTAAAATAAAAGGAGATGCTAAGTAAGATTTTTCCATGTTGGGTGGATTATCTCCTCCGTTAATAGGCATTCCAAGACTTTCAATTTCTTCAAGAACTGAGGCCGGAACTAAGTTGTTAATTTCTTCTGTAAGACCATTTTCATCAACTTTGCTAACTTTTTCATCATCTTTATTACAACTGAATAAAAACAATACAAATAGAATTGCTAATGGAATAATTTTATTTTTTTTCATAGGACATATTTTAAATTAGTTTTAACAATAAATCTATGAAAAAATGCTTTATGAGTGTAAAATATTATGATGAAATGATAGAATTTTATGATGAAAAAGCGGCTTTTAGCCGCTTTTTAAATTTACATGTATGAAAAAAAAACTACTTATTGAACTTATAAAAACTATTCAGTCTGAGAAGATGGCGAATTAGAACATAAAGAGGGCTGATGAAAGGAAATTATGTCTCGCACATCTTCACAGATTGAATAGTTTTGTTTTATTTTAGGGATATATAATGTTAGACTTTTTTGTAATTTCAAATCTGCTATCAAATGTAAATTTAAATTTCCAAAAAAATAGTTCTAATTTGTGTATGATAGCTTTGAATTTGTAAGTGGTCGTTTTAAGCTCATAATCGGTAAAAATTACTTATATATTAAAACGGTTTTTTCACCATTTGACTTAATATATCCACGAAACATTCCTTGTGTGTTAAATTCCAAAGCGATATTTCCATTTTTATCAACAGCTATAAGACCACCATCTCCACCGGCTTCTTTCAATGTTTTATTAATTATAAGACTTGCAGATTCTTGCAGACTTAAGTTTTTATACTCCATAAGTGCCGAAATGCTGTGAGCAACAACATATCTGATAAAGAATTCGCCATGTCCGGTGCAGGAAACAGCGCAAGTATTATTATTTGCATATGTTCCTGCACCAATTATAGGAGAATCGCCAATTCTACCAAATTCTTTATTTGTCATTCCACCTGTAGATGTTCCTGCAGCAAGGTTTCCATAAGTATCTAAAACAACACAACCAACAGTTCCGTGTTTTTCTTTTTCATTAAGTTCAGATTTTTTTTCTTCTTTTAATATGTTTTGAAGGCTATTCCATCTGTCTTCTGTAAAAAAATATTCAGGATCAACAGTTTCTAAATTTTGTTGTTTTGCAAATTCAGAAGCACCTGTGCCTGAAAGTATTACGTGTTTGGAATTTGTCATTATTTTATTTGCAAGTTCGATAGGATTTTTAATATTTGAAACACCAGAAACAGCTCCGGCATTTAAAGTTTTACCATCCATAATTGAAGCATCGAGTTCGTTTTTTCCTTCGTGTGTAAAAACTGCTCCTTTTCCTGCATTAAACAATGGCGAATTTTCTAAAACTTTAATCACTTCAATAACTGTTTCAATACTTGTGCCGCCATTTTCAAGTATTTTTTTTCCTGTTAATAAGGCTTCGTTTAATTTTTCTATATATGCAGCTTCTTTTGTTTCGCTTAAATTTTCTTTTGTCATATATCCGGCTCCGCCATGAATTACTATAGCATATTTTTTTTGTGCGTTAATATTTATGAAGGTGCTGATAAAAAAAAGCATAAAAAAAATAAATTTCTTTGATGTTTTCATATTATTTTAATTTTGTAGATTAATATACAATTTTTTATAAAGTTAAGAATTGTAGTAAACATTTTTATTTAATTTGTAGTTTTAAAATTGATAAATGTCTGAAAAAATAATTTACATAAAAGAAATTGGTGAAATTAAGCTGATAAAAAATAAAAGAGCTAAACGCTTAACAATAAGAATTAAACCATTTACAGGAGTTGTTGTTACTATTCCTTTTTTATTTTCATACAAAAATGCAGAAACTTTTGTTGATGAAAAAAAAGACTGGATACTAAAAAATTTATCTAAAATTGAAAATATTGAAGATAAGAAAACAGTATTTACCGAAAATACAGTTTATAATACTAATAATCATGTAATTAGATTTAATAGTTTTAGTGGAAAGAGAATTAGTATCTTAAAAAAGAGTAATGAACTATTAATTAAATATCCTGATGATTTGCATGTTAGAGATGAAAAGTTACAAAATACTTTTAGGAAAATTATAGAAAACGTATTGAAAACAGAGGCTGAAAATTATATGCCTTTTAGAGTATCAGAAATTGCAAAAAAATTTAATTTCAAATATAAAAATGTAAATATAAGAAATACTAAAAGCAGATGGGGAAGTTGTTCTTCAGATAATGATATTAGTTTAAGCCTTCATTTAATGAGATTACCTGCATATTTAATCGATTATGTTATTTTACATGAGCTTTGCCATACAATTGAAAAAAATCATGGAAAAGGATTTTGGAATTTATTGGAAAAAGTTAGCGGAGATTCTAAAGGTTTAAATAAAGAATTGCGAAATTATAATGCCAGAATTTATTGAAGATTTTTTAATAATAAAAATTGCAAGTTACAGATTAACATTTAAACATTTGTTAATCTGTAGCTTACATAAAAAAAGTATCTATTTAACTTTAATTCCAGGAACCGGACGATGCATAGAACTTAATTCCGCAGGAGTAATAAGAACACCTATTCCGCTTACTAAATGTGGACTTGTATATTTTCCGCCGCCGCTATAATCCTCTTTTATAACAAGATTTTCGGTAAAGCGATATCCAAATTTTGATTTGTAAATTACGTCTGCTCTACACTCTCTATATAGAATAACACCTAATGAGTTTTTAGTTATTTTCCATTGGCTGGTAGTTGATATATCAATAAGTTGAAAGTCAGGATTTTTTGAATTTTCAGCAAATAAAGCTTTATCTACTGCAACCCATTCGCCAGCTGCATGTGTGAGTTTTTTTGCCGAACTGCTGTTTGAAAGTTTAGTCAATCCTTCTTGAGTTACATTAATATCAACTGTGTTTTCTGCTATTGAAGGCCATTTGATAAAATAGTTGTGAGAATTTTCAAAACTAACGTCATAAGGAACGCATTCCCCGGAATATGTTTTTATTGTTAGTTTATGGTTTCCTACAAGTAATTGTCCTCCATAAAGCATATCCAATAATGCATAAACTACAGGATTTTCTGCTGATTTATGTAAAATTGATTTATTGAATGGCGCATCGCTATTTTCATAACCGGCATCAGTTAATGGTAATATCACCATGTCAAAATCTTTTTTTGAATCATAGTCTGCACCCCAAAAAACAGTACTCCATGATGCTAAAAATTTCCCGTCTAAAGATGCATAGAAAAGTAATGAACCATGATCGTAGTCGCAAGTATTTGCTTTGCACCATTTTATATTGTAGTATTTTGGTGACTGTGGTAATTCTAAATTAACAGTTAACTTATCTTTTCCTGGTGTGAATGATTGACTACTGAATACGAATTTTCCTTTTTCATCAGCTTTTAACGGACGAAGATGTTTTGGTCCGTTTAGTGCAATTTCTTCGCTTCCTGCTTCATCAACTATTACAGAAACTGTTCCTGAACAAACTGTTGCAACAGGTTCGGATGATGAGCTGTTTCCTAATCCGAAATCTACTTTTACTTCGTATTTTCCTGAAGTCATGCTTGTCATTGCTGATGCTGCATACATTTTAGGAATGCTTTTTTCTTGAAATAGTTGCTGAAAAACCCAGATGTTTTGGCTTGTTTCAAGCATTGATTGGTCTGATGATATTTTTGCGATAAAATCAGGATTGATATTTAACGGTATATCAAAAGATGTCCAAACTTTCGAGTAGTTGCTTGCGAAACTTAATTGATTGCTTGTAAATGCTTTATTTCCGTTAATATATACAGTTACAAATCCGTAAGCGGTAAAACTTGATTCTAGCCCTTTTTCTTGTGCAAGTTCAAACATGGTTTTACCAAGATTCATTCTAACATACAGTTCGTTGCCCACATTTACTTCTTTTTTAAATCCGTCTGGTTTAAATGAGGTGAAAAAATATCCTTTTCCAGCTTCTAAATCTGTTTGGGCTTTTAAAAATAATGCTTGACTTGAATATAGAAAAATAATCAAGCTAAATAATGTTAATCTGCTGAGTTTTTTCATGTGTAGTTATTAAAGGTTTGTAAATTTTAAAAAAAATGAGACTTTTAAAATTCATAGTCAAAGACTATACTCAAACTTACAAAATTATTTTACTAATTTAGCATTGAATTGGCAGAACTTTATTTATTATGGGTAAACTATTGTTTTTAAATGGCAGATTGAAAATGTGAGTGATGAACAAAAAATATATTGGCACTTATTTTTTAACTTTACAAAATTTTCATTTTGTTTAATAATTCGTTTCGATAATTTTTACCAACAACTAAATATTTTTCACCTAAAAAAACGGTGTTTGCTTCTAAAGAAGTTATTTTATTTAATGCAACTGCATGTGATCTGTGTATTCTTAGGAAATTATTTCCCAACTTTTCTAGAATATCTTTTAAAAAAGTGTGACTAAGATATTTTCCAGTAATTGAATGAATTACAGTGTAGTTATCCATAGCTTCAAGCCAATTAATATCTTCGATATTAATTTTTATATAACTTCCTTTTTCTTTTACAAATACTCCTTTATTTTTAATAGGCTTTTTGAGAGTTTTTTGCGCCAAATCTGTAGAATAGTTTTGTGCAATTTGAATTTTACGGCATAAATCTGAATCTTTAAATGATTTTTCTAAAAAGAAAAGTAATTTAGATTCTATTTCTTCAATATTTGTATTATCAGTTTTTTCATCTGCAATTATGATAACCGGAATATTGAATTTTTTAATTATGATATTTGTTATTTCCGAAACAGTTTTTTCTTTTTTAAAATTATTGTTAATTAAGGCAATATTTATATTTTTTTCAACAAAAGAATTTATAATATCGTTGTAATTGCAAATTATTCCTAAAACGGTGTAGCCCAATTTTTTTAACTTAATTTCTAAATCTGCTGAAAATTTAGACTCTTCATCAATTATTATTACATTATTATAGTTTTCTAAGGACATTTATTTGTTTTATATAGAAATAACCTTAAAACAGATTTTAATTTTAAGAATGTAGATTTAAAAGTAACGATTTTAGATTTATAATTTAAATCATAAATCTAAAATCGTTAATAATAAATTATTGAGGTTTATTTTGCTCTTTACTGATATATAATTGGAAAAGAGACTCAAAATCAGTATTTATAGCTTTGTTAAGATCATCTTGCTTATACAATTCAGTTAAATTAACAAGTTCTTGCATTACACTCATCGAAATTCTTATTTCATAATTAACAGATGAAATTATATTTTCATCAAGATTTAAATAATAATTTAAATCGTTTTTATAAATATAAGCAAGTTTTTCAACAATTTTATTTGCTTTTTCTATTTCTCCAAGATTATAATAAGATTCTGCTACCGGAACCATAAAATAATCATAAGGAACTTGTTTGTGGGGAGTTAATTCAACAATTTTATCTAAAACTTCAATTGCTTTATTTTTTTTGTTTTCATTATATAAAGCATTAGCTAATCTAACAAAAACTTCTCTAACTTTCATTATTGAAAGAACTCTTTTGTTATAGTTTTCAATTAAAACATCATCTTCATTCATTCTTCCCCAAACAAACTTTTTCATTAGGTTTTCATAAAGAATATCAGTATTGATGTTACCAATGTCGCCATTTTCGTTTTTGGTTTTAAAAGGAACCAGTTTATATGCAAAACCTTCGAGCTGGAAATAATCCTGTAAATTGAAATAATTATCATCTCCAACGCTTGATGCGAAATATATATTTACATCCCAATTAAAATTAGCAAGAAGATCTAAAACCATCATGTCGCTTTTCGAAACATAATTTTTTGTAATAGAAAAGTTAATTTCTTTAAGAAGTTTTGCTGTATCTTTTTCTAAAATAAAACCATTTCGTAAAACTTTTAGCGAGTCTACTGGAATTACAACCGATTTAACAGGAATAAAGTCTAAAAATTCACCATCTCCAGCTTGTACTCTTGTTTGTGGATCATCAGAAGCAACAAAATTCATTACATCTTTTAATAAAACAGCTTTATTTATTTTATCTAAAACAGGTAAAATATCTCTTGTTCCTTGCACATATTTTTCAGGTGAAAACGAAAAAGGAACAGGCGCAGATTTATAAGCTCTTTGTCTCATTTGATTAATATACCAATCGGTTCCAAGCAGGCTTAAATTAACAACTCTAACGTCAGTTCTGTAACCTTCAACTTCTTGCACATACCAAAGAGGGAAAGTATCATTATCGCCATAAGTGAATAATATTGAGTTTGGTGCACATGAATTCAGATAATTTTTAGCTAAATCTCTTGCTGTATATCTTCCAGAACGGTCGTGGTCGGCCCAGTTTTCTGATAATAAAACTCCGGGAACCAAAAGTAGGCTTATTGTTGCAGCAATAATTGCAGACGAATTTCCTGAAATATATTTTTTAAGGAAATTTGAAATACCAAGAACACCTATTCCAATCCAAATAGCAAATGCATAAAAAGATCCTGCATAAGCATAATCTCTTTCGCGTGGTTGATAGGGAGTTTGATTAAGATAAATTACAATAGCTAAGCCTGTTAAAACAAACAATAACAATACAATTATAAATTGTTTTGGTCTGCGCTGATACATAAAAATCATACCTAAAAATCCAAGTATTAAAGGCAGCATATAATATTTGTTCATCGATTTATTATCTGTCATACTTTCAGGTAATTTATCTTGTGGTCCTAATCTCATTTCATCAAGAAAAGGAATTCCGCTTATCCAATTTCCTTTAATATAATCGCCATAACCTTGAATATCATTTTGTCTTCCTGCAAAATTCCACATAAAGTATCTTAAATACATATGCCCAATTTGATATTTGAATAAAAATTCAAGGTTTTTTGCAAAAGAAGGTTTCTTTTTTGGGTCTTTTATATTTGTCCAACTTATATATCCACTTTCGTGATTATCTTGATGACTGTACATTCTTGGAAAAAATGTGCTGAATTCAGGGTCGTACACATAATCAGGATTAGTCATTGGTATTTTTTCATATTTTCCATTTAATGGGATATATGTATATTTTGTTTCTTGATCGATAATTGGAGCATTAAAATTTTGTCCATAAACCAAAGGTCTGTCTCCGTATTGTTCTCTGTTTAAGTACGATAATAGAGCAAAAACATTGTCGGGTTGATTTTCGTTCATTGGTGGTTTTGCAATAGAGCGAATAACTATCATTGTAAATGATGAATAACCAATCATTATTACAGAAAAAGAAAGTAAAATAGTATTTAAAAGAACTTTTGAATTTTTTGCCGAATAATAAATGCCATAAACAACAGCAGTTGCAAGAATAATAACATAAACTAAAACCCCTGTATTATATGGTAATCCCATTTCATTTACAAACAGTAATTCAAATTTAGAAGCTAATTTTACAATTCCCGGAATTATTCCATACATTATAGTTCCAAGTATAACAATAGAAATAATAGTTGCATATATAATTCCTGATTTTGAAGGTTTATATTTTTTGAAATAGTAAACAAAAACAATTGCCGGAATAGCTAATAAGTTAAGAAGGTGAACTCCAATTGATAATCCCATCATGTATGCAATAAATATTATCCATCTATTTGCATATTTTTCATCAGCAACACGTTCCCATTTAATAATTGCCCAAAAAACGATTGCCGTAAATAATGAAGAAAGAGCATAAACTTCGCCCTCAACAGCTGAAAACCAGAATGTGTCAGAAAAAGAATAAGCAAGAGCACCAACAACGCCACTTGCCATAATTCCAATTACATTTGAAAGATTTAATTCTGATATTTCTTTGTTAACAATTTTTAATGCAAAATAAGTAATAGTCCAGAAAAGGAATAAAATTGTAAAAGCACTGGCAAGAGCTGATAATGAATTAATTAGCATTGCAACATTTTCAACGTGCTCAAAAGATAATAAAGAAATAATGCGAGCTAAAATCATGAAAAAAGGTGCGCCCGGAGGATGTCCAACTTCCAGCTTAAACGCGGAAGCAATAAATTCACCGCAATCCCAAAAGCTTGTTGTAGGTTCAATGGTTGAAAGAAAAGTAAAAGATGCTATTAGAAAAACAACCCAACCTGTAATATTATTAATTTTTCTATAACTTAAGTCTGTAAATTTTGTTAGTTTATTATCTGTTTGCTCCATAAAATAAATTTAATTTAATTAGTGCAAATACAAAATGTATTTAAATAAAATAATGGCAAAAATACATTTTTTTTATAATCTAAGTTAAAATTAAAAATTTTATTCAAAAAAATATTTGTAGGATTAAAATTTTTTATAATTTTGCAGCTCGAAAATAAAATTGATTGTCCTGTGGTGTAATTGGCAACACATCTGATTTTGGTTCAGAAGAGTCTAAGTTCGAGCCTTAGCGGGACAACAAAAAACACTAACCCTTTGTTTATCAAATGATATACAAAGGGTTTTTTTATTGCATTTTTTTTCTTAAAAATTTTTTCATTAAATTTTAATTTATATTCAAAACACTCAATTTTTGAGCTTAGCGAATAAGGTTTTGAAATATAAAATCAGCATCTGCGCCAATTAAAAATTTATTTTCATTTTCTATTTCAAAAACAAATTCATTCCCATCAACTTCTTTATAACCAAAATTTTGTGAAAGATCTCCAATTTCTGAAATTGTGTTTTTCAATTCAAAATCAGTAAAATCTCTATTTTCAATTTCTATAGTTTTAATTCCTATATCCACTTTGTAATAAATTCCATTCTTCTTAAGTTTTAAATTTCGAATTAAAATATCAAAAAGATTGTCTTTTTTATTGTCCGGAATTTTAAAATAATCCTCGAAATCAAAATTTTGAATTGTATTTTCTGATATTCCTAAAAATGCACTTAAAATAGCAATGAAATTAAACTTTCTTACTTTCTGTTTTTCTCTATCGTTTTCGTAAGCTCCTGATTCTATTAGAATTGTATCGGTTCCCCATTTTTGCATATTATCACCAAATGCATTTGGCATAAAATCATCTTTGTACTTTCCAATTTGATTAGGAATGAAATTTTGTAAAATTCTGTTCATTAAAACAATTGTTCTCATTGATTTTTTTCTGCCTTCATCTATTGTTTTTTCTAAATTGAAAGCGGGTGCAAGAAATGATATTGTTGCCGGATGTTTTGTATTTCCAGCAGAATAATAAATTTCCTGATCGTGTAAATTAAAACCGTAATCGGCTTTTATTTCGTCTCTTAAGTTTTTTAGAATTTGTGTTTCTATTGTCGAAAGTCTTAAAGCATCTCTATTTAAATCAATATCTAAAAAATTTCGTCGTTTAAAAACTTCAGTGCCATCAGGATTTAACATTGGAACAAAAAATAAAGTCAAATTTTCTAAAATACTTTTCTTTTCTTTTTCAAATGTGCTTTTTTGTGAAAAAAAATTAAAAATATCCATTATTGCTTGAGTTGCAGTAGGCTCATTACCATGCATTTGCGACCATAAAAGCACTTTTGTTTTTCCTGTTCCAATTTTAATAGAGTAAATATTTCGCTCTTGAATAGATTTGCCAATTACATTTACGATAAATAAATTATTATTGTGTAATTTGTTGATTATTAATTCAATATCTTTATGCTTAAATCGTCTTTTTGCAATACTTTTTTCATTAAATAGTTGATAATTTTCATTTAATTGTTTTGCAAATAATTCAATTTTTTCTGATTTTGACATTTATTTATAATTAAAATTAGTAATGGTAAAATTAAAATTTTATTTATATTTATTAATATCATAGAAAAAAACTAATATTTTGTCGACATAAAAACTTAGTTTAAATTTGCGACTATAATTGAATAATTTCTTATTTTGATTTTTTTGAAAAAGAATAAATATTTAAATTAATTATGACTAAAACAGTAAGTTTAAAAAACTTTGATTTTGCAAATTTAACAGACAAAGGTTTGCTAAGAGAAAAAAACGAGGATTTTTTGGCTTATTTTGATACTTTAAACGGGCATGTTTTTGTGTTATGCGATGGAATGGGCGGACACAATGCCGGAGAGTATGCATCTGAACTTGCTGTAGAAACTGTTGGTGTTTTTTTAAATAATAAATATTTCAAAAACCCTTTTGATGCAGTTGAAAAAGCTTTAAAATCGGCAAATTTCGAAGTTTATGAAAAATCTAATTCTCATCCTGATTTTAATGGAATGGGAACCACTATAGTTTTAGCTTTAATTAGAGATAATAGAATCTATTATGGACATATTGGCGATAGCAGAATTTATTATTTTACAAAAAATAAGCTTAAACAAATAACAAAAGATCATTCATTTGTTCAAAGTCTTGTTGATGAGGGAATTATAACAAAAGAAGACGCTGTAAATCATCCTCAGAAAAATCAATTATCTCAAGCTTTAGGTTTAGAGCCTTTTATTGAACCGGATGTGTCGCCTTCTGCAATAATTCCTAATAACGACGATTTGTTATTTCTGTGTTCAGACGGACTTAACAATATGGTAAGTGACAAAAAAATTGAAAGTGAACTCAAAAAAAAGCAACCAATAATTGATGCAGCAACAGAATTAATTAATTTAGCAAATAAAAAAGGAGGAGATGATAATATTTCTGTTCAAATAGTTAAATTTTTTAATATAAGTGATGACGAAGAAAAAAATATTAAAAAGAGTAAGTTTTTTAAGATATTTTCTCTTTTTATTAAATCTAATAAAACGATAATCCTTTCTATTTTAATTCTTGTTTTAATTTTAATTATCTCCATTATTATAAATCAAAAAAATGAAGAACTAAAGCACAAGGAAAACAATGAAAAAAAATCTGAAATAATCTTAGAAATTATTAAAAATCAGCCTATTGTATATGCTTATAGTTTAAAAAAAGGAGATTCATTTGAATTATTATCAGAAAAATTTAATATTGAAACATCTATATTAAAAGAATTAAATCCGAATATTACAGAAATTAAAGAAGGAATTCATTTTAAAATTTTAATAAAAGATTTTTATACAGTAAAAAGTGGCGATGATTTAGATATAATATTAGAAAAGTATAATATTAGAGCAATAGAATTGATGAAAGCGAATGATTTTTGCAATCAGAAAATAAATATTGGACAGGAACTAATAATTCCAATCAATAAATAAATACATATTTAACAGAAATACTTATTAGATTCATAAAAACTAGAATAATACAATAATTATAATATGATTGGCACATTAATACAAAATTATGAAATTAAAGAGCTAATAGATGAAGGCGGAATGGGCAGCATTTATTTAGGCATTCATAAATTTTTGCCACGCAAAGTTGCAATAAAAGTGCTTAATCCACTGTTGAGAAATCGAAAAGAAATAATAGAACGCTTTAAAAATGAGGCACTTATATTATCTAAGCTTCAGCACCCAAACATAATTACATTATATGATTATGTTGAAAACAATGAAGCTAATTACATAATAATGGAGTATGTTGATGGTGAAAGTTTGGCCGAATATATCGAAACAACAACTGGTCCTATTCCTGAAACAAGAACTATTTCCTTGTTTTTAAAAATTTTAGACGCAGTTAATTATGCTCACGAAAAAAATATAATTCATAGAGATATTAAACCTGCAAATTTTATTATTGATAAAGACTATAATATTAAAATTCTCGATTTTGGAATTGCAAAATCAATTGATGCGCTTAGTAAAAGCTTAACTCAAACCGGAACAAAAGTAGGCACTACTTTGTTTATGAGTCCTCAACAAGTTAGAGGACAGGTTTTAGACCGAAGAACAGATATTTATTCTTTAGGCGTAACATTATTTCAAATGGTTACAGGACAACTACCTTATGATGAGAACGATACAGAATATGATTTATATAATCTTATAGTAAATGAACCATTTCCAAATCCAAAAGAATTTTATGTTGGTGTGTCAGAAGAAATGCATAAAATAATTCAAAAAGCTACATCAAAAAGGCCTTTAGACAGGTATCAGTCGTGCGAAGAATTTAGTAAAGCTCTGCTTGGAATAAGTAAGAATACTAAAATTCAAATACCGCTTTCAATGAAAACCAAAATATTTGATATTGCCAATGAAAACGAAAACAAACCGCCGGTTTTAAATAGAATATTTTGGAGAAATCTAATTCTACTGGTTTTAACTACCTTATTCGTTGCTGCAATTGGTGTTGGTTTTTATTTTTTAATTAAAAGCGACAATCGGCATGTAATTGCTAATGAGCAAATTCTATTTAAAAAAGAGAATGAAAATTCAAAAATAATTGAAAAATTAAAATTTGGCGAAACCGTAAAAGTAATTTCTTTAAACTCAGAAAAGTTAAAAGAAACTTCAAAATGGTTAAAAGTTGTTAGTTTAAGAGGAAATTCTGGATTTGTTGAAACCGAAAATATTGAAAAACCAAAAATCTATGAACAAATAAATATAATTTTTGATAATAATGATGCTCAAAAATTAACCCCTGTTTTTTATAAAAAACAACTCAGAAAATATTTTGTAAATAATAAATTGTATAACAGAGTTAATATAGAGTGGAAACTATCTGCTTTAGATAAAAAAGAATTTGAATTTAATTTTATAGCTAAAGCCGATTTTAATAATAATGAAGTAGAAGACTTTGTTTGTGTTTTGAAAAATAATTTGAACAAAGAAAAAAAATTATTATTTTTTCTAGATAATTCAAATAAACCAATCGCATTTAGTTTTTATGAAAATATTAAAATAAAAACATTAAAAAAAGGAACAAAAGGCGGAGCATGGTATTTAGGACACGAGCTTACTAAACAAACAAAAACTTTCAGCTTTATTAAAACAAATAAATACGAATATTTACCACACGATGGATTATTATTGTACAAAGAAAAAACAGGACAAACTGTAGTTTTTCTGTTAAATTTAGAGGAAAATTTAGTAACATATTTTGAACAACCTACATTTTAAAACAAATTAACTTATTGTAAATGAGGAAAATAGTTAAAGTTATTTTATCTTTATCATTAGTGTTTATTATTTCATGTTCTAATAGTAAATCAGACATTGATATAAGTAAAATAGATGTTGAAATAAATTTTAAGCAACTCAATAAAGACTTAATTAAAAATTATCCGGACACACCGAATGTAATAAATTTGATGAAAGAATATGGAACTTTTTTTAATTTATATACTCAAGGTGTATTAAAAATTGGAAATTATAATCAAAAAGAATTTATTCCGTCACTTATTAAATTTAATGAATATTGTTACGAAAACGGAATAGTTGAAAAAGTTGAAAAAGCATTTCCAAATATTGAAGAACAAAAAAAAGAGCTAACTTTAGCATTCAAACATTTTAAATATTATTTTCCAGATAAAAATATTCCAGATATTTATACTTTTATTTCTGCTTTTAATCAGTCAATTGTTACAGATAGCGGAATTATTGGAATAGCTTTAGATAAATATCTTGGAAAAGATTGTGAGTTCTATAAACAATTAGCCTGGGACAGATATTTAGTTCTAAAAATGACAAAAGAAATGATACCGGTAGATTGCATGAAAGCATATGCATTAATGGAATTTGCATATAATGATTCTATCGATAATTTATTAAGCAACATTGTTTATGAAGGTAAAATAGCATATTTTTTAGATGTAATTTTGCCCAAAGTGCCTGATACTTTGAAATTTGCATACACAGAAAATCAATTTAATTGGGCAGAAAAAAACGAAGAACTAGTTTGGTCATATTTTCTCGAGAATAAACTTTTATTTAATACCGATGCATTACTTATAAAAAAACTAATAGGCGATGGACCTTTTACACCAATGTTTACAAATAATTCAGCACCAAGAATAGGAGCATTTATAGGTAGAAAAATAATTAATTCATATATGGATGAAAATCCTGAAGTTTCATTACACGATTTAATGTATAATGATGATTATCAGAAAATTATAAACAAAGCAAAATATCGGCCATAAATTATTAAAAAATAAAACTATAAACTTTATATTTCTAAAATAATTAAAAGTACTGTTTTTCAAATAGTTCATTATATTTTCATTATTTTAATTTATATTTTAAATAAAGCAAATCGTCATAAATTTTTTATTTTAAGATTAATATTTACTTTTGCAAATTATTTTGTGTGAAAAGCTGTGAGTAAAATTAGTTATTATAATATTGCATTCTCGGGTTTAAAAGAAGGAACCCACAATTTTAATTTCAGTATAAATAAAAATTTTCTTGAAAATTTTCAATATGCTGATATAAATGATATTGATATTTCAGTTGATGTAATAATGCAAAAAACAAGCAGAAATTTAATATTTGAGTTTGTTTTTTTAGGAACTGTAAATGTTCAATGTGATAGATGTTTAGACTATTTTGATTTGCCAATAGATTATAAAACAATGTTTTATGTAAATTTTGGCGACAAAACTTCTGATATTACTGATATTGATGACACAATGATATTAGCAAGAACAGAAGACACTATTAATTTGGCTAAACATTTTTATGATTATATAATTTTACAAATACCAATAAAAATTGTACACCCTGATGATAAAAAAGGAAAAAGTACATGTAATATTGAAATGCTAGAAAGAATTAACCAAATACAAAATAATTATAAAAAAGAAAGTACAGATCCTAGATGGGATAAATTAAAAAATTTACATAATTAGAAAATTATTTTTTTAACTGAATAATAAATATTAAAATGGCACATCCAAAGAGAAAGATTTCAAAACAAAGAAGAGACAAAAGAAGAACTCATTACAAAGCAACAGCAAAAACTTTAGCAGTGTGTACTAATTGTGGTGCAACTCATCAATATCACAGAGTATGTCCAGAATGTGGTCATTATAGAGGAAAACTTGCAATAGAAAAACAAGAAGCTCTTTAGTGGAAAAATTAAATTTGGCAACTTTTAAATTAAAGATGTTTAAACCCCGTAATTAATTTTTCGGGGTAATTGTTTGTATATCAGTATTTATAATCAACCAGACGTAGGTTTTGTAAATGTAATATATTGAACTATTCAATTTCAGAATAAATTCAAATTTTACAAATATTATTCAATACCGGTTAAGTGTAATTCCTGGAAGCTGATAATAGAACAAAAAAAGTTAATAGTAATATCGCGATTACTAATTACTTAATAAAACTTAAATTATGTCAAAAACAAAAGCAGCAATAACAGGAGTTGGAGCTTATGTTCCGGATTACATCCTTACAAATGAAGAACTATCTACAATGGTAGATACTACAGATGAATGGATAATGACTCGAATAGGTATAAAAGAAAGACATATACTAAAAGGCGAGGGAAAAGGAACTTCCGATTTAGGAGTTGAAGCAGTTAAAAATTTATTGAAAAAAACAGGCGTTTCACCAGACGAAATAGACCTTTTAATTTGTACTACTGTTACACCTGACATGGTATTTCCTGCAACAGCAAATATTATCAGCGATAAAGCAGGGATAAAAAATGCATTTAGTTTTGATATTAATGCTGGCTGTTCAGGATTTCTTTACGGATTAACTACAGCAAGTCAATTTATTGAAACCGGAAAATATAAAAAAGTTATAGTTGTTGGTGCAGATAAAATGTCTTCAATTGTTGATTACACTGATAGAACAACATGTCCTATTTTTGGCGATGGTGCAGGAGCTGTTTTGTTAGAACCAACTGAAGACGAAAATGGCATAATCGACTTTAAAAATTATGTAGATGGTTCAGGAAGAAAGCATTTACATCAAAAAGCCGGAGGCTCTGTAAAACCACCATCACACGAAACAATTGATGCAAGAGAGCATTTTATTTATCAGGAAGGTCAAGCAGTTTTTAAATTTGCAGTGTCAAATATGGCTGATGTCGCAGTTGAAATAATGAAACGAAATAATTTAAATTCAAATGATTTAAATTGGTTAGTTCCTCATCAAGCAAATTTGAGAATTATTGACGCCACAGCCAGAAGAATGGAATTGGACAAAGAAAAGGTTATGATTAATATCCAAAAATATGGTAATACAACAGACGCTACAATACCTTTGCTGCTTAACGAATGGGAAAACAAACTTAAAAAGGGCGACAATTTAATTATTGCCTCATTTGGAGCAGGATTTACTTGGGGAGCTATGTATCTTAAATGGTCTTATAGCCCGAAAGTTTAATGTAAATTAAAAAATATTCATTACATTGCGAAGCATTATTAATTCTAATAAATAAATCATGGACTTTAAAGAATTACAAGATTTTATAAAGACAATTGCAAAATCTGGAGCAACAGAAGTGAAAATTGAAACAGATAATTTAAAGCTTACAGTAAAAGCTCCGCCTAGAGGCAAAGCAGCTCAAGCTCTTACTGAAACAACTCTTATTCAACAATATCCAATGGGCGCACAATTAGCAACAATGCCTCCAATTCACATGGCACCTTCAATGCAAACAACACCGCCTTATACAACTAATATTGCTGAAACCGATACAAAAAAGGAAGAAAGTAATAATTATATACAAATTAAGGCTCCAATGGTTGGTACTTTCTATAGAAAACCATCTCCGGACAAATCAACTTATGTAAGCGTTGGTGATGAAATAGAACCTGGAAAAATTGTGTGTATTATTGAAGCTATGAAATTATTTAATGAAATTGAAGCAGAAATTTCAGGGAAAATAGTTAAAGTACTTGTTGATGACGCAACACCTGTGGAGTTTGATCAACCTTTATTCCTTGTAGATCCTAACTAATTTTTTTACTACTTAAAACTTATAATTATGAAAACTAACGCATTTTTAATCTCGTTTTTTGTTGCAGTAATTTTTATTTTAACAGCTTGTCCATATCAATCTCAAGTTCCTATTGATGTTCCAAATCAAAAAATTGATAAAACAATAATAGGCAAATGGGTGAAAAATTCAGAAGCCGATAAGGAAAATCCTGAATATTTTCAAATTTCTGAATTAGATACTTATAAAT
The DNA here is from genome assembly GCA_016937695.1 of Bacteroidales bacterium. Classification (GTDB taxonomy): domain Bacteria; phylum Bacteroidota; class Bacteroidia; order Bacteroidales; family NBLH01; genus NBLH01. Next base: position 25,380 of record JAFGWC010000048.1, on the reverse strand, counting down.
ACAATATCGTGAAATTTGAATATCAGTCAAATGATTCTACATACAAACAAACAAAATATTTAACTCATTTCACTAAAATTGAAGATTACGTATTTATGAACATGCAACAAGACGGTGAAGGAGACTTCTATTTGCATCGTATAGATATGAATGGAGATGAGTTTACTTTGTATGAATTAACTGATAATATAGATGAAAAATTTGCTTCATCTGAAGAATTAAAGAAATTTGTTGAAAAAAATATGAAACTTAGTTTCTTTTACAATAAAGACGAAATTAAATACGTAAGAGAAAAATAATTAGGTTTTAAATTTAAAATATAAATATGTTTAAAAAAATCCTGATAGCAAACAGAGGTGAAATAGCTTTAAGAATAATTAGAACATGTAAAGAAATGGGCATTAAAACAGTTGCAATTTATTCAACTGCCGATAAAGATAGTTTACATGTTAGATTTGCAGATGAAGCAGTTTGTGTTGGCCCGCCTGCCAGTTCAGCTTCATACCTTAATATTCCGGCAATTTTATCTGTTGCAGAAATAACAAATGCAGATGCTATTCATCCCGGATACGGATTTTTATCTGAAAATTCAAAATTTTCTAAAATTTGCGAAGAAAATAATATAAAATTTATTGGACCTTCTGCCGATATGATTGATCGTATGGGTGATAAATCCAATGCAAAGGATACAATGAAAGCTTCAGGAGTTCCAACAATTCCGGGTTCTGACGGCTTAATTCATAATATCGTTGATGGAAAAAAAATAGCTGGAGAAATTGGATATCCTATTATTTTAAAAGCTACTGCCGGAGGTGGAGGTAAAGGTATGAGAATTGTTTGGGAAGAAGAAAAATTTGAAACCCAATGGGATGCTGCAAAACAAGAATCAGGTGCTGCTTTTGGTAATGATGCTTTATATTTGGAAAAATATATAGAAGATCCTAGACATATTGAAATTCAAATTGTTGGAGACCAGTTTGGAAATGCCTGTCATCTTTCTGAAAGAGACTGCTCAATTCAAAGAAGACACCAAAAATTGCTTGAAGAAACACCATCTCCTTTTATGACAGACGAATTAAGAGAAAGAATGGGACAAGCAGCTATCCTTGCGACCAAATCAATTAATTATGAGGGAGTTGGCACCGTTGAGTTTCTGGTAGATAAACATCGAAATTTCTATTTTATGGAAATGAATACCCGAATTCAGGTAGAACATCCTATTACTGAAGAAGTTATTAACTTTGATTTAATTAAAGAACAAATTAAAGTTGCAGCCGGTATTAAAATTTCAGGAAATAATTATTATCCTCAGATGCATGCAATTGAGTGCAGAATTAATGCGGAAGATTATAATAACAACTTCAGACCTTCGCCAGGTAAAATAACATCTTTACATACACCTGGCGGGCATGGCGTACGTGTTGATACTCATATATATGCTGGATACACAATTTCGCCTTATTACGATTCTATGATAGCTAAACTTATTACCGTTGCAAGAACAAGAGAAGAAGCTATCAGCAAAATGAAAAGAGCTTTAAATGAATTATTTGTTGAAGGTATTAAAACTACTATTCCTTTTCATATTAAACTTATGGACGATAAGCGCTTTGTTGAAGGAAATTATACAACAAAATTCATGGAAGATTTTTAGGGAAAATTATTTATAAATTTTATATATTCTAAAAGTAAACAATGGCATTTAGTAAGAAAAAAAATATTGAAACTATGGCTAATTATCAAGAAAACCCATCATCAAATGCAATTAATTCTTTTGCTAACGGTACTGAAATAACAGGGGAAATAAAATCATCAGGCGATGTACGAATAGATGGAAAACTTACTGGAAATATTGATATTAAAGGCAAACTAGTTATTGGACCAACAGGACATGTTGAAGGTGATATTGCTTGTAGTAATTGCGATGTATCCGGAAAAATTATTGGAAAAGTTGTTGTTTCAGAACTTCTTTCTTTAAAAGCCTCTGCGAATGTCGAAGGTGATATGGTAACTCAAAAATTATCTATTGAGCCAGGAGCTGTATTTTCAGGAACATGTAAAATGAATGGAAAACAAACAATACAAACATCATTTTCAAGACCAGAAAAAAAAGATAATCAAGAAATCAAATAATTGGATTAAATATTCAAGTTTATCTTTTCAAATGATTGCAATAATCCTAATCGGGTTCTTTGGTGGACTTGAATTGGATAAACTTTTTAATTTTAAAATTTTGATTTTTACAATAGCTTTTTCTTTGTTAGGTATATTTGCTGCACTTTGGTTGGTGATTAAAGATTTTTTAAAAAAGTAATTATGAAAATTGGTTTTCCTCCAAGTTTTGAATTAATCGTTAGTTCTGATATAATAAAAGAAGAGTTTTATCAAAAGTCTTTAATTGCTTTTGATAAATTAAAATGGAAGCTTGTTTTAGAAACACCAGGAATTTTAAAAGCGAATACAAGAGCAAATTTTAATACTTTAGGCGAAACATTTACAGTAAATTTCAAAGATATGAAAAATATCAAACTGAAAAGTAAATGTAAATTTCTAAATATTATTGATTGGGGAATGAATAGAAGTAGTGTCAGAGTGTTTTGGAGCTATTTTTTAATCAATATAAATATTAAGAGTAATGAATAAAAAATATTTCAGTAAACTTCTTATTTTTACGGTAGTTTTATCAACTATTTTCTTTTTATTATTCTCTTTTGTAATTCCACAATTTTATTTAAATGTTTTTCCTTGGCTTATTTTGTTTTTTATTACAAGCACTTTTGCAGTCCATTATATACTAACAAAAGCCGGAAATCAAAAAATTACAAAATTTTCAACCTTTTTTATGGCTTCCACTACAGCCAAATTATTTCTTTATTTAATTTTTATTGTTTTGTATGTTTTACTAGATAAAGAAAATGCAGTTATATTTTTAATTACCTTCTTTATTTTGTATCTTTTATACACATTTTTCGAAACTTTTTCTTTATTAAATGATTTAAAAGAGGAGAATTAAGCATATCATTATTATAAAGTCTTGATTATTTTTATATTTTTGTAGGCAATAAAAAAATCTATAACTCATAGTTAAATTTTATCTTAATGAAGATAATAAAATTACATAGTTTAAGAAAAGCATTAATATTTACTTTATTTGCTTTATTATTTATTTTACCAAATAAATTGTATTCGCAGCATCAGGGTGATAATACTCAACATGAAACTGAGAAATTTCAACCTGGGCCATTTATTTTTAATCATATTGCTGATGCTTATGAATGGCATATTGCAACATTTGGTAATTTTCATTTAAGTTTACCCTTACCTGTTATAGTTTACAGCAAAGAAAAAGGTTTAAACTTTTTCATGTCTTCTAAATTTCATCACGGACACGTTGAATTTAAAGGATTCAAAATTGAAACAAATCAAGAGTCAGAATATAAAGGTAAAATTGTTGAAATCTTAGCTGATGGTTCAGTTGTTAGACCAATTGATATTTCAATTACAAAAAATACATTTGCTTTATTTTTTAGTGCATTTTTACTAATATTGATTTTTGTTTCTGTTGCAAAAGCATACAAAAAAAATAAAGGCAAAGCACCTAAAGGACTACAATCCTTTTTAGAACCATTGATTATGTTTGTTCGAGATGATATTGCAAAAACATCTATACAAAAAAATCCGGAGAGATATATGCCCTTTTTACTCTCTATTTTCTTTTTTATTTTATTGAATAATCTTTTGGGTTTAGTGCCATTTTTACCTGGTGGTACAAATTTAACTGGGAATATATCTATTACATTAGTTTTAGCAGTATTTACTTTTATTATTACAACTTTTGTTGCAAATAAAAATTATTGGAAACATATAATTAATGCACCAGGAGTACCATGGTGGCTAAAATTTCCTATCCCTTTAATGCCATTTGTTGAAATATTAGGAATGTTTACTAAGCCTTTTGTTTTAATGGTTCGTTTGTTTGCAAATATTACAGCAGGTCATATAATTGCATTAGGATTTTATAGTTTAATTTTCATTTTTGGAGAGAAAAGTATTTTTGCCGGTTACGGCATTTCTATAATAACAGTTTTATTTACAATATTTATGATGATGTTAGAGTTGCTTGTTGCGTTTATACAAGCATACGTATTTACTCTGCTTTCGGCACTATATTTTGGTATGGCTACAGAAGAACATCATTAAAATAAATTTTAATTAAGTTATTGATTTCTGTAAGGAAGTCAAAATGTTTTTTAATCATTAATATATTTACAACATGTTAACATTAACAATTATTTTACAAGCAGTTGCAAGTGCTGCAATAGCTAAAATGGGAGCTGGTTTAGGTGCTGGTATTGCAGCTATTGGTGCAGGTATGGGAATTGGTAAAATTGGTAGTAGTGCAGTTGAAGCTATTGCCCGCCAACCAGAAGCTGTTGGAGACATTCGTTCAAACATGATTGTTGCTGCTGCACTTATAGAAGGTGTTGCTTTTTTTGCAATTGTTGTTTGTTTACTTATTCTTTTTGTATAAAAGAAAAAAAACTCTCGTTTATTAACGTTTGGTTAATAGGCGGGAGTTAAATTATTTTTTAATAAATAAAAAAAAATATCATGGGCTTAGTTATACCTGATTTTGGACTACTGTTTTGGATGGTATTTGTCTTTATAATAGTTCTTGTGATTTTAAAAGTATTTGCTTGGAAACCAATACTTAATTCATTAAAAGAAAGAGAAGATTCTATAGAAGATGCATTATTATCTGCCGAAAAGGCCAGAGAAGAAATGTCTAAACTTAAGGAAGATAATGATAAAATTCTTGCCGAAGCAAGACAAGAAAGGAATGAACTTTTAAAAGAAGCAAGAGACATAAAGCAAAAAATTATTGATGAAGCAAAGGAAAAAGCTGTTCTGGAAGGTAATAAAATGATTGAAGCAGCTAAACTTGCAATTAAAAATGAAAAAACTGCTGCATTAGATGAAATGAAGCAAAATATAGCTACAATTTCCATTGATATTGCTGAAAAAATATTGAAACAACAATTAAAAAGTTCTGAGCAGCAAAAAGATTTAATGGAAAAATATATTAAAGATATTAAGTTAAATTAATATTATATAATCAAATGAATTACAGCGCAATAGCCGTAAGATACTCAAAAGCTTTATTTATACTTGCAGATGAAAAAAATGTTCTTGCAAAAGTGTATGACGATATGAAATTGATTCATGAAATTTGCGAAGCAGAACATGATTTTGTTCGACTACTCGAAAATCCTGTTGTGCCATTTTATGAAAAAACTAAAATTTTTGAAAATATTTTTGCGAAAAAGATCAACACGTTAAGTTTACAGTTTTTAAAACTAATTACTAAAAACAGAAGAGAGAATTATTTAAAACATATGGCTTTTGAATATATTAATCTTTATAAAGCTAAATTGGGGATAAAAACTGTAACATTAACAAGTGTTGAGTTGATTAATGAAAATCTGAAACAAGAAATTAAAAACATTATTGAAAAGCAGTATAAGGCTGATGTTGAGTTGATTGAAAAAACAGATGCAGAACTAATTGGAGGTTTTGTTTTAAGAATAGATGATGAACAATATGATGCTAGTGTTGTTAATCAATTAGAAAGAATTAAAAGAGAATTTATAAATAATTAAGTAACTGTTTAATTATTAGTAAGATAGTGTGAATTATCAAAAGTAAAATGATATAAAAAATGGCAGGAATCAGACCAGGAGAAGTATCCGCAGTTTTAAAAAAACAACTTGAAGGAATAACTACTGAAGTTCAACTTGAAGAAGTTGGAACTGTTTTGCAAGTAGGTGATGGTATTGCTCGAATTTATGGCCTTTCAAAAGTAAAAGCAAACGAAATAATTGAGTTTGAAAATGGCACAAAAGGAATTGTATTAAACTTAGAAGAAGATAATGTTGGTGCAGTATTGTTAGGCCCTTCAGAAGGCATAAAAGAAGGCGAAACTGTTAAACGTACAAATAATATTACATCAATAGAAGTTGGTGAAGGATTATTAGGTCGTGTAATAAACACTATTGGTGAGCCAATTGATGGCAAAGGACCAATTAAAGGCGAAAGATACCAAATGCCATTAGAAAGAAAAGCACCAGGTGTTATATTTAGACAACCTGTAAATGAGCCTCTTCAGACAGGTATTAAAGCAGTTGATGCTATGATTCCAATTGGTAGAGGACAAAGAGAGCTTATAATTGGCGACAGGCAAACCGGAAAAACATCTATTGCAATAGATACTATAATTAATCAAAAAGAATTTTATGATAAAGGAGTTCCTGTATATTGTATTTATGTTGCAATTGGGCAAAAAGGCTCAACGGTAGCAAATATTGCAAAAACACTTGAAGAACATGGTGCTTCTGATTATACTGTTATTGTTGCAGCTAGTGCCTCAGAACCTGCTGCACTTCAATATTATGCCCCTTTTGCTGGAGCTGCAATAGGCGAATTTTTTAGAGATACAGGCCGTCCTGCTTTAATCGTTTATGACGATTTATCAAAACAAGCAGTTTCATATAGAGAAGTTTCTTTATTATTACGCCGTCCACCAGGACGTGAGGCTTATCCGGGAGATGTTTTTTATCTGCATTCAAGATTATTAGAAAGAGCTGCAAAAATCATCAACTCTGATGATATTGCTTCAAAAATGAATGATATTCCAGAGTCTATTAGGCATCTTGTAAAAGGAGGCGGTTCATTAACTGCTCTTCCAATTATTGAAACTCAAGATGGAGATGTTTCAGCATATATTCCTACAAATGTTATTTCTATTACTGATGGTCAAATTTTCTTAGAATCAGATTTATTTAATTCAGGAGTAAGACCAGCTATTAATGTTGGTATTTCTGTATCACGTGTTGGAGGAAATGCACAAATTAAAGCAATGAAAAAAGTTGCCGGTACTTTAAAATTAGATCAAGCACAATTCCGTGAATTAGAGGCATTTGCAAAATTTGGTTCCGATTTAGATGCATCAACAAAAGCTGTAATTGACAAAGGTTCAAGAAACGTAGAGATTTTAAAACAGGGTTTGCATGCTCCTTTTAGAGTTGAACAGCAAATTGCTATTATTTTTTGTGGAACAAAAGGCTTATTGTCTAAAGTGCCTATTGAAAAAGTTAAAGAATTCGAGATTCAATATATCGAACATCTAGAGTTAAAACATAAAGAGCTTATGAAATCTTTATCTGAAGGTAAATTGACTGATGAAGTAATTAATACTTTAGAAACAGTTGCTAAAGAAATTGTAGAATCTTTTAAATAATATTAGAAATTAGTACTTTGTTGCTAAATATCTAATAATAAATTACTTAAACGAATTAAAAATAATATTATGAGTGTAGAAGCTTTCGAAAATGCTGTGAAAAATTCAAAAAATTTGAAATCAAAACCTTCAAACGATATTTTGTTAAAACTATATGGTTTGTATAAGCAAGCAACAGAAGGCGATGTAAGTGGAGAACGTCCAGGTGGTTTCGATTTTAAAGGAGCTGCAAAATATGATGCTTGGACAGAATTGAGGGGAAAAGATAAAGAATTAGCAGCTCAGGAATATATCGATTTAGTTGAAAATTTAAGAAGTCAAGAATAAATTTTAATATCAGTACTGCACTAATTATATTATGGCTAATTTAAAAGAAATACGAACAAGAATCACGTCTGTAAATTCAACGCGGCAAATAACATCTGCAATGAAAATGGTTGCAGCTGCAAAGTTAAGAAAGGCGCAAAATGCAATTATTCAGATGAGACCTTATGCTGATAAACTTCATAATATTTTAGATGATATTATTAGCTCTACAGATATTTCAGAAAGTAATATTTATGCTCAAAACAGAAAAGTTGAAAGAGTATTGATAGTTGTAATTTCCTCAAACAGAGGTTTATGTGGTGCATTTAATTCAAACGCTGTAAAAAAGGCTATTGAATTAATTCATCATAAGTATGGAAATTTATACGAAACCGGAAATCTGGATGTAATTACAATTGGAAAAAAGGCAAAAGATATCTTTAAAGCAAAAAACATCAATGTTTTAGAATCGCATGATGATATTTTTGATGATTTGAACTTTGAAAATAGTTCTGCAATAGCTAAATCTGTAATGGGTAGATTTACAGATAAAACTTATGATGAAGTACGTTTGGTTTATAATGAATTTAAAAATGTAGCAGTTCAATTACTTGCTTCCGATAAATTTTTGCCAATAGAAATAGAGAAATCTGAATCAAAAAATCAGCATGATTATATTTTTGAACCAAACAAAATTGAAATTACTGATAAATTAGTTCCATACGCTTTAAAAATAAGATTTTATAAAGCAATTTTAGAATCTTATGCATCGGAACATGGCGCAAGAATGACTGCAATGCACATGGCAACTGATAATGCTACAGATATGTTGAGAGAACTAAAACTAAAATACAATAAAGCAAGACAAGCTTCAATTACAAACGAAATTTTAGAAATTGTGAGTGGAGCAGAGGCTTTAAAAAGTTAAATATAGTTTTATTAGAGAATAAAAGAGCCTGTAAATCAATTGCAGGCTCTTTTTTATTGAATTGGAATTAAAAAGTTTTATTATTTGAAATAAAAAGTTATTTTTGATAGTAATATGAATAAAAATTTCACAATATTATTAATTGTTTTTATTATATTTTTTACATCATCATGTAAAGATAAAATTGATTTTATTTTATTTGATAATGCACATTTAGATATTTCTGATAAATCGATTGAGAAATATGGAATTTATGATTTAAACGGACAATGGGAGTTTTATCCAAATAAATTGTTTACGCCTGCTGATTTTGTTGAAAAAGAAAAAATCACTAAAAATTTTGAATTTGTTCCTGAATTGTGGAATAATTATAGCGATTTTGATTCAAATCCGATAAATTTTGCAACCTATAGATTAATTATAAAAAAACACAAAACAGATTCTGTTTTTGGATTAAGAATTAATAAAATTAATTCGGCATATAAAATTTGGGTTAATGGTAAAATTATAGAAGAAGTTGGTGTTGTTGGAGATACTCAGAAGAAAACAAAACCAATAAGATTTGCTTCTGCAAATTTTTTTAGAACCTATAGCGAGCAAATTGAAATTGTAATTCAAGTTAGCAATTTTTGTCATAATAAAGGTGGAATAGTAAAAAGTATACAATTAGCAGCGTCTGAAAATTTGATAAAAAGTGAGAATAAAAGATTGGCGATAGATTTTTTCTTTTTCGGATTAATGTTAATTATCGGATTTTATCATATAGTGCTTTTTATGCTTAGGCGCGATGTGTACTCATCATTATTTTTTGCACTTCTAACTTTGTCAGCAGCAGTGCATTTGGCTGTTGGCGGCGATTTTAAAATTATTAATTTAATTTATCAAGATTTAAGCTGGAATTTGCAATTAAGATTAGACTTTCTTTTTTATTATTTTATATTTCTGTTTTTTGCACTTTTTATAGTTTCAATGTTTAAACAAGAAGCTTCGAAATTATTTGTTTGGGTTATATATGGATTTATTGGAATAATGAGTTTAGTTGTAATCTTTACAAAGCCATTAATTTTTACGAGCACACTTTTTATTTTTGAATTATTTATTGTAATTGCAATTGTTTATTTGATGTTTGTGATTATTAAATCATCAGTAAAGCAAGTTGAAGGCGCTAAACACACATTGTTAGGAGCTTTTGTTTTAGCTGCTGCTATAGTTTATGATATATTAAATCAGCAAATGTTAATCTCTTCTAACGAGATTGTTCCATATGCATTAGTATTATTTATACTTATTGAATCTTATTTAATTTCGTCTCGATTTTCAAAAGCATATTTATACTCTGAAGAACTAACGCAGGAATTGGATTATGTTAATAATAATCTTGAACAGCTTGTAAAGGAAAGAACTTTAGTTGTAGAGGCACAAAAAGAAGAATTAAGCAATAAATCTAAAAGTTTGCAAATTGCAAATAACGAAATCGGTAAAATAAACGAAATACTTGAAGAGCAAAGTGAAGATATTAATAAGAAGAATAAGGCTTTAACTGATAGCCTGAACTATGCGAAAAGACTGCAAGAAGCTGTATTACCAGATGAAAATTATTTAAAGGAAAGACTACCGGAACATTTTATTTATTTTAATCCAAAAGATATTGTTAGCGGTGATTTTTATTGGTATGGCGAAGTAGAATCATCTTGGGATTTTGACGAAGCGAATAGTTTAAAAATATTGATAGCTGCTGATTGTACAGGACATGGAGTTCCCGGAGCTTTTATGACATTGCTTGGAAATAATTTTTTGCATTTAATAGTTAATATTCAGGAAGTTGTTGATCCTGAGCAGATTCTGTATAAACTTGATCAGCTTGTAATAGAAACTTTAAAGCAAAGAGAGTCAGGAACAATGAAAGACGGAATGGATATAGCCGTTATTATTCTTGACGAAGAAAAGAAAATAATTTCGTTTGCAGGAGCAGGAAATCCTTTGTTTTATATTAGGAATAATGAATTGATTGAGTTAAGAGGTTCAAATTTTGGAATTGGAGGAGTTTTACGTAAAGAAAAAATATTTGAACCATATAAAGTACAATATGAAGAAGGCGATGTTTTTTATATTTTTTCAGATGGTTATTTCGACCAAATTGGTGGCGGAGAAGGAAGGAAATTTTATAAAAAAAGATTTAAAGAATTGCTTTTAAAAATTCACACAATGCCTTTGGACGAACAAAAAGAACGATTATCAACTGTTTTTGAAAGATGGAAAAGTGATAAAAAACAAATTGATGATGTTCTTGTAATTGGCTTAAAGACATAGAAATTACTACACATGTATTTTATATAAATCTATTTTTTTTCTTTCGAGTTTATTAAAAGAACTGTGTCATTTTCCCAAGCTATAATTCCTGATTTTGTGTAAAAAAGACTTGTTTGTTCCGAAATATATTTACTGCTTATTTCAGAAACTATTTGAAAATCTTGAGTTCTAATAACTTTTATTTTATTGTCTGAAGCTTCAAAAATATATCCGTTTTGATTGGCTGATTCCATAAAAGCAAATTCGTTGAATTGTTCTGAAGGTTGTAAATTAAATTCAATATTTAATCCGTTTATTTTAAAATAAAAGTTCATAACAATCTTATTGTCAATTATTTGGGCAATTCCTGTATTTTTGTTTTGAAATATTTGTTTTATGTTTTTTTGAGTTTTTACAGTTGCAATATCTTTTCCTGTATTATAAAAAATTCGCTGAACGCCGCCTGAGTTTTGAATTAATCCGTTATTAATATTAAATGCTTGGCCAAAAACTTCTGTTCTTTTACTTTTAATTGAAGTATTTAAAATTTCGTCGATATAAAGCCAAGTCATTTGATTATTTGAAATAACGATTAAAATATTTTCTTTTTGCGATATTTTTGAATTATCGGTAAATATAAAATTTGTGATTTCTATTATATTTGATTTATCATCAATATAAAAAAGCTTGTTTTTTTTCTTTAAAACAATGTTTTTTGAGCCAATAAATACATTTTCGCATACATTTTTGTTAATTACATGTTTTCTGCTTAAATAAGCTCTGTTTTTTGCCGAATAAATTACAAATTTAGTTTCTGTTTCAATAAATCCAATTTCGTTGTTAAAATACACATTTACAATCTGCTCGCTAATTTCAATCGGACTTATAATTACATCATTTTCTTCAACTTTGTTTGATATAATTTTAGATTTAATATTACTAGATTTAATCTTTTTATCAATTATGTGTAAAGGAATTAAAAACCTTTCGCCATTAAAGTAAAGTTTTTCAAAATTTTGTTGAAGCTGATTGTTTTGGATTGCTTCGTAGCATTTTGGAATAATTATATCGCTGTCTTTTTTAAATATCGGAATTTTATTAATCATTCTATCCGAAAGTTTTTTTATTTTTTTATGAATTCCTTTAAACGGATGAGTATATGTGAATAAATAAAATAAAATTACCGAAAGTGCAAAATAATCGCTGTTTTTACTTATAAAACCATTATATAAATAGTCTCTTATATCATCGAGCAAAAGTCCGTTGTGTTTGTGAAATGGAGTTTCGTAAGAATCTGTATCAATAAGTTTTATTTCTCCTTTAATATTGGTTAATATGTTAAATTGGTTTAAATCTCCAATTATAACATCTTGATTATGAGCTTTTTCTATTGCTTTTGTTAATTGTGTTGCAATTTTTTTTTTGGTTTTAAAATCTATTTTATTTTTAGTGCAAAAGTTTTTACTGAATAAGCTTGAAATTGGAAAATACTCATTTCCTGCATATTCCATTTTATATCCAACAATTTCGTTATCGATAAATATTAATTCTAAAGGTTTTATGAAGAATTTTGAGTCTAATTTTTGCAGATAATTGAATTTATCTTCAGAAATAGCATGATTTGTTTGATGATAAATTTTGACTACCATATTTGGCTCATTATCAAGCAGTAAAATTCTGCCTTCACCACCACGTTGAATTTCGTTTTCATCTTTTAAATAAAAACTTTTTCCGCTTTTTGTATTTACTTTAAATTTTGGCATGTTTTCATAATTAGCAGTTAGTGAGATAATTACATGTTATTGTTTTATAATTCTAATTATTCCTAAATCATCAAAATTTTGTAAAAAATGTGTTTTTTTTAAGATATTATATTTTCTTCCAAGCATAGCTTTGTTTGAAAATAAATTTTTATCTTGAGTTAAGTATTCAATAATATTTATTTCTTTATTGTTGTAATTTTCTGAATTATAGTCATTTGCGAAAGAAAATATTCCGTCAGTAGAAATTGTTACATCTTCTAAATTTTCGACATCATATTTTCCAACATTTTCATCATACCAAATTTTAAATTCTTTTTTATTTCTGATTTCATCAATATTATATGCCAAATAATTAGGTTGATTGTTTTGATTTATCTCAATTTCATGTTTATTTATTGATAAAAATCCATCGCCAATGCTTATGATTTTTCCTTTGTCGGAATTTTGATTGTATAAGAATAAAATTATTGTGCTAAGTAGCTCATTTTTAGATAAAAAAAACTTTTTGCTGATTTTTTTTAACGATTTTAATGTTTTGAAAGTAATTTTTTCTAAAATTTCATCGAAGCTTAATTTTTCGATATTAATTTTATTAGCTTCAGCTCTAATTATTTTGGCGATAAGAGTTGATGCCAGATGCGAATCTACGCCAGAACTGCAACCATCAAAAACTCCAAAAAGCGAATATTCTTGATTTAGTTTTTCATCTAAAATAAAATCTTCACAAAAATTTGGATGATTAAGTCCGCGTTTTAATAATTTATGAACTATCATGTTTGATTTTATTAATTTGTAATTCGTAAATCTGAAATCGTTAGTCGTTAATCGTAATTTTTTTTTCAGATTATCATATTCCGGCTAAAAATTTATGATTAATTGATTTGTGATTCGGAAATCTACATTTTTTATATTTATTTTATTAAATCGTGCCACGATTATCGCGGCACGATAATGAGCTTAGTTTAAAAAACAGGCGCAAATGTTGGTTGTCCTGCCGAAACAGAAGATATTGATTGTGAGATAAATCCAATCATTTTTTTGATTTCTGCGCCGCTTGTTCCTATTTTTGCAAGATGCTCAATTCCCATATCAATTCGCGCTTTTTCAAAATTGGCTTCATCGCCAAGCCCAAATAAAATTGTTGTAAACGAAAATGCACTTAATTCATCAGCTTTTATTTTTTTTATGATATTTTTAACCGAATTAGCCGAGTTTTTCGAGCTGTTATCTTCTCCATCAGTAATTACAAATACCATAGTTTTTGTTTTAACACCAGAGTTTTCAAGGTTTTCTCGGTAATCCAAAGCATTATTTAAACCATGATAAACAGCATCATATAAGGCAGTTGCGCCACCAAGCTTTTTCGAAAAATCCATATTTTGGATTGAGCTTATCGGCATAAAGCCGTTTACAACATTAATTTTATTGTTAAATTCGATAACCGAAACAAAAAGCTTATCAGCTATGTGAGATTTTTGCATAGATTCAGTAAAATCATTAAATGCATAATTTAACTCGTTAACATACTGATAAACAGACGATGACGTGTCAATAATGAAAACTGCATTTATCGTTTCATCAACTTCAATATCATCTGGATTGAAATTGGCAAAGTCTAAATTGAAATTTAGATCGTCATAATTATTATTTTTCATGTATATATGTTTTTATTGTTAAATAATAAATCCTAATTATTTATAACTTGCAATTTATTAGTTCTTTATAAAGCAGCATCTTTTGTATTACTAAATCTAACGCCCATTTTAGTTGCTTTTTCGTAAATAGGATCGGCTAAATTCTCAAAACCCGCAACATTCGACATAGTATCTTCGAGTACAATAAATTTTGCTGCTAGAGTAGGAGCTTCGTCAAGTACTTGTTTTAGGCTGTTTGCAACGCAATGCGATTTAGCTTCGCCGGCCAAATAAATATTCTGATAAGTTTCAAGCGTTTTTATAAGTGCTTGATTTAATTGAGTTTCCGGTCTGTTTGCGTCAGGAATTTGTGCTCTGAAAGCTCCAAAATGTTCGGTAAACGGAAATGTTCCTTTTGCCACAGTTTGATAAAATTTTCCTTTTACTGTCCAATCAATCATCGCATCCATTAATGGCTTATAAATTGCTGCACCTTCTGAGCCGATAACGCAGTGAACAGGCCAAATTACATGTGGATATTCTCCCTGATTTTCGAGGTCTTTTAAATAATCAAGACATCTTTTGGGGTCGAATCTTGGAGTCCAAATACCTGATTCTACATCTTTTGATGTAATAATTGTAAATGGTGCAGGAAAATTACCGTTTTTATCCATCCAAAAATTCGGATGCGAAATATCATTTGGTTGGTGCGAATCTATTGTAACACCAATAAAATCAATTTCATCTTTGTTTTTTCTTATCCATTCGGCTAAACGATCCATGTCTTTTTCTGCGCTGTTTACATAAAGTGAACCAATTCCTTTTCCGTTTCCATTCCCTGGATTACAAAAATCGTTTTGTGGATCGATAATTAATAATGCATTTTTTTTCATGGTTATTATTTTTTAGTTAAAATTTTTAATTTTTAATTCTGTATTGCTATATTTCAAAATTGAATCCTTTCAAACTTAATTCTTCATATTTAGTTTTGTTAAACTTGTAATATTTCGCTGCTTTATGTGCTACATTTTCTTGTTTTTCGTCAAGCTCGATTAATAAATCCATTTTCTGAATTTTTTTTCTGAAATTTCTTTTGTCAATGCTCATTTCAAGAATTACTTCGTACAAATGTTGCAGTTCGGTAAAAGTAAATTTTTCAGAAAGTAACTCAAAACCAATTGGTTGATATCTAATTTTGCCTTTTAATCGGTAAAGTGCCATTCTTAATATTTTTTCGTGGTCAAAAGCCAAACTTGGACCATTTTTAACCGAAAACCACTTTGCTCTTTTTGCGTCATCGCCGGCTTTAGCTTCGTATTTATTTAGTTGAACTAATGAGAAATATGCAACAGAAATAACTCTGCCTCTCGGATCTCTTTCTAAATCACTAAAAGTGAAAAGTTGTTCGATATAAACATCTTTAATGCCTGTTTCTTCAAATAATTCTCTTTTTGCGCCTTCTTCAGTAGTCTCGTCCATATGTACAAATCCACCCGGCAAAGCCCATTTTCCTTTAAAAGGTTCAATGCCTCTTTCTATTAAAAGAACTTTTAAATCGCTTTCATCAAAACCAAAAATTATACAATCTGTTGTAACTGCAGGTCTTGGATATTTGTAACAGTATTTATTCTCTTTTTCCATAATCTTAAAGTGTTAAACATACACAAAGATATTACATGTATTTTTAAACTCCAAATATTTTAGTGTAAAATTTACACTAAAATATTTAATGTGTTGAATATCAGCAAAATAAAATTTAGTCTATTTAAATATTATATGATTTTGTTCATGGTTTTATTTTGAAAAACATGTTTAGCATTGCTTTATTTATATTATTTTTGTAAAAATTCATTTAACAAATTATAAATAAATCATTTATAGCTATGTATGGAAAACTTAAGGATTTTCTTCAACAAGAGTTGATGGAAATTGAAAAAGCCGGACTCTACAAACGGGAAAGGATAATTAGCACACCACAAGGTGCCGAAATAACATTAAATACTGGTGAAAAAGTTCTTAATTTTTGTGCAAACAATTATTTGGGCTTGTCTTCACATCCTAGAGTTATTAGTGCTGCAAAAAATACATTAGATACACACGGTTACGGAATGTCCTCAGTTCGTTTTATTTGCGGCACGCAAGACATTCACAGAGAGTTGGAGTTGAAAATAGCCAAATTTTTTGGTACAGAAGATACTATTTTGTATGCGGCAGCTTTTGATGCTAACGGCGGCGTTTTTGAACCATTATTTCTGCAGGAAGATGCCATTATTTCTGATGAATTAAATCACGCTTCAATAATTGACGGTGTACGTTTGGCAAAAGCTTTTCGTTATCGTTATAAACACGGCGATATGGCTGATTTGGAAGAACAGCTTAAACTTGCTCAGGCTCAGCGTTTTCGTATTGTTGTTACTGATGGCGTATTTTCAATGGACGGCGATATTGCAAAATTAAATGAAATTTGTGATTTGGCTGAAAAATATGATGCTCTTGTTATGGTTGATGATAGTCATGCTTCAGGTTTTATTGGAAAAACCGGAAGAGGAACTCATGAACACCATAATGTTATGAATAGAGTTGATATTATAACAAGCACTTTAGGAAAAGCACTTGGTGGCGCTTTAGGCGGATTTACAACCGGAAAGCAAGAAATTATTGACATGCTTCGTCAGCGTTCTCGCCCATATTTGTTCTCAAACTCATTATCGCCTGCAATTATTGGTGCTGCACATGAAGTTTTTGACATGCTTGCTGAATCTACTGAGCTTAGAGATCGTTTAATGGACAATGCTAAGTATTTTAAAACTAAAATGCAAGAAGCCGGATTTGATTTAAAACCTTCAGACTCTGCAATTATTGCACTAATGCTTTATGATGCTAAACTTTCTCAGGATTTTGCAGCCAAATTATTAAAAGAAGGAATTTATGTAATTGGCTTTTATTATCCTGTTGTAGCAAAAGGACAAGCAAGAATTAGAATTCAACTTTCTGCAGCTCATGAAAAAGCCCATCTTGATAAAGCTGTTGCTGCTTTTATTAAAATTGGAAAAGAATTGAATGTTATATAGTTTTAAATAAATATTATTGACATTTAATAAATTGTTGTAATTTATTGAATGTCAATAATTTGTGTTGGTATTTGCTGTTTTGTAATAAATAGATTTTAGCTCTACTAGTTCATATTATTAATATCAGTAGAAAATATTAATAAAATTGAATATTCATTTATTTTTCTTTTTTATTATTGATTTTTTCTTTAATACTATCTACCACATAATAAACCATAGGTACTAAATACACCGTTAATATCATTGAAGATAATAATCCACCGATGATAACCCAAGCCAAGCCATTTTTCCACTCGGCTGCAGTTCCACTTGCTAATGCAATGGGTAACATGCCGATAGCCATAGCTAGAGTAGTCATTAAAATAGGTCGCATTCTTTCCTTGCTTGCAATAATTAATGCTTCTTTATAATACTTTCCCTGTGCTTTTAGCTGATTGGTGAAATCTACAATTAAGATTGCATTTTTTGTAACCAAACCCATTAGCATGATTAATCCGAGTTGTGCAAACAGGGTTAAATCGTTTAATGATAAGTTCAATGCGAGGAAAGCACCGATGCCGGCCATTGGTATGGCAAATAATGCTACAAATGGATAAACATAACTGTCGTAAAGGGCAATCATAATCAGATAAATAAGGATGAATGAAATAAGCAAAACTGAGCCTAATGCCCCAAAGCTTTCATTTTGTGTTTTGATATCTGCACCCCATGTTAACTTAACTCCTTCGGGCAAAGGTGTAGTTTTTAAAAAACTGATTGCTTCATCGGCTAATGTGCCCGATGGCCTACCAAACGATTCTGAAGTTAATGTTATTGAAGGTTGCCTGTCTAATCTTTCAAGCAACGAAGGCGAATTATCTTGTCTAACAACAGCAAATTGAGATACTTCTATTGGCATATTCATTGGATTTACTATAGAAAGGCGTTGCACGTCTTCATAGTTTTTTCGGTCAAAATCGTCAAGCCAAATTCTAACGGGGAATTCTGTCCCATTTTCGGTTAGTGTTGCATCATCGTTTCCGGTAAAGGCAGTTCTCAAATTTAAACCAACATAAGCGGTTGTTAAACCCAGACGCTGCATTTTATCTTTATCTGGAATTACCTTGTATTCAGGACTTCCTTCTTCTACTGATAATTGAACATTATCGGCACCTGGTATTTGTTCTATTATCGCTTTTAGCTCATTTCCTGTTTTCATTACTAAATTCAAATTACTTCCACTTAATGTTATTTTTATTGGAGCTTGTTTTGGAAGCAATCCAAGAACTGCCATCGAAAAGTTTACGCTTGGAAACTCTTTTTTTAGTTCTTCTCGAAGCGATTTCATAAAAGCCTCCGTTTTAATGTTTCTTTCTTTTTCCGGCTTAAGCTGAATGGTAAATTCAGATATATTGGGCGAGCCAACACCTAAACTTCCAATACCTGTACTAGGTCCGGCAATGTTGCTAAAAAGGCTTGCTACTTCTGGTTGTTGTAGAATAAAGTTTTCTACTTTTTGTGTTCTGATGTTATTTTCCTGAACGGTAGTTGTTTTATCATATTCTAAATTCAAACGAAATTTTCCTTGATCGCCTGTAGACATCATTTCTTTGCCTATAATTCCTTGCTTCATTATTCCAACTGTTATTATCAACAGCAAAAGTACTATTCCCGTAAAAATTAGTTTGTGTCGAAGTACCCATTCTAATTGATGTCCGTACCAATTGATAAATGTAGTTAGCTGTTCTTCAAACCAAAGCAAAAAACGATTTATGAAGTTGGTGGGTTGTAAATCTTCCTTTTTTCCTATTCGCGAAGCGAGCCAAGGAACTAGTGTAAAACCTACTAATAAGCTTGTAAGTGTTGACGTTATTACTACAATAGAAAATTGTTTAAGCATATCTGCCACAAATACTTGCAAAAACAAGATTGGCAAAAATACTACTACATCAACCAAAGTAATTGAAATAGCAGAAAACCCAATTTCCATACGTCCTTCTAAAGCTGCTGATGCTTTGTCTTTTCCCATGTCTAAATGTCTCTGGATATTTTCCAGAATTACAATGGCGTCATCTACCAGAATCCCGATAATTAATGACATGGCAAGTAATGTCATCAAATTTAGGGTAAAACCCATCAGCCACATCACTGAAAATGCTGAAATCAGTGAAGTTGGAATTGCAATTAACACAATCAATGAGTTTCGGTAACTTCTTAAAAACAAGAACATTACCAGAGAAACCAGAATCACCGCTAATATAAGGTCATCGACTACTGAATTTACTGCGGCTATGGTCATATCAGTAGAATCATCAGCAATAATAAATTTTACATCGTATTTTGAGTTTACACTTTCGATTTGTTTTAGTTTTGCATGAACCAATTTTGAAACTTCTACCGCATTTGCATCGCCTTGTTTTTTTAGCATAAGGCCTATTCCGTTTACTCCGTTATAGCGACTTACCGAATTTATTTCTTTTACTCCATCAATAACAGAAGCGACATCTTTTACATAAACGGGCATTCCGGGTGCTTGCATAGCTATCTGCACATTCATAATGTCATCTATGGTGGCAAATTTGCCTATTAATCGAACCGAATTGTTTTCTTTGTCAGTTTGCGCTTTGCCTGCAGGTAAATCAATACCTGAGCGGTTAATTGATTCAACTACCTGAGAAAGTGAAATTTTATAAAGTTTTAGTTTATTCTGATTGACTTTTACTTGAATTTCCCTTTCCTCACCTCCAAGCAAAGTAATTTCTGCCACACCTTTAATTTGCTGGATTTGTGGTAGATATTCGTCTTTCATTTTTTGATAGAATTCTGTTGCAGGCAAATTACTAGTTGCACTTATTGATATAATTGGCAAATCATTTGGCGAAATTTTGCTCATTATCGGGCTTTCAATTTCGGCAGGTAAATCTTTTCGTATATTGTCTATATAACGCTGTGCATCTTGCATTGCGATGTTTAGATTGGTGCCGTATTTTAGATTGGCTATAATAATTGAGGCATTTGGCATCGATTTAGTTTCAAGATAATCTACTCCTTCGAGATTGGACAAGGCATCTTCTATTTTTCTGGAAATAGAAGTTTCTACTTCGTTAGGCTCGGCGCCTGGGTACATTGTTTTGATAACTACCACAGGTTGGTTAAAATCAGGTAATAATTCATAGCCTAGGTTTGTAAAGCCTATTATCCCCAGCAAGGCTATTACGCTGAAAAGTACGATTATCAGCGATGGGCGTTTGATTGATATTTCTGATATATTCATGATTTTTGTTTTTAATTGCTAATTGAAACATTTGCTCCCTCAAAAAGGTTAACAAATCCGTTGGTTATAATTATATCCCCATCGTTTAAACCACTTGAAACAACTATTTTGTTTTGAAATCTGCTAGAGATAGTTATATTTTGAATGACGGCTTTGTTATCTTTTACCTTGTAAACCTGAGGTTGAATGTTTGTTCCAATAATTGAAGAAGCAGGAATAATAATGTATGTGTTTTTGCTGTCGTTTTTTACCTGAACTTTTCCAAACATGCCTGATTTTATTTTTAAATCAGCAGTATTGTTTATTAGAAATTGTACAGGAAAACTATTTGCCATATTTGCTTTGCTGCCTGTCATAAAAATTTTGCCCGATAAAATTGTTTCAGGGTAAGCATCAGCTGTAAAGTCATACAATTGGTCGATTTTAAATTTATTTAGCTCTTGTTCAGGAACATTAATAGTAAATTTTAAAAGAGATATATTTGTAATTTGTAATAATGGAATGCCCGGAGCAGCAAAAGCACCTTCTTCAGTTAATTTTGCGGTAATAATTCCGCCAAAAGGCGCTAAAATGGTTGTTTTATTTATTTGTTCAAGTAAAGTAGCTTTCTGTACTTTGGCAGATTTTAGAGCTAGTTCGGTTTTTTCCAACTGAACACCTTGAATTGCATCAGCTTTAGCAAGAACAGTATATCGTTTTACATCAGCTTTCAATCCTTCAATCTGAATTTCAACTGTTTGCAATTGTAGTTTCAGTAAAGAATTGTCTAATTGGATTAAAGGTTCTCCTTTTTTTACGATACTTCCAACGTCCACTAAAACTGAATTAATCTTACCCTGGATATCTGAACTTAGTTTTGTTTCTTTGTTGGCTTCAAAAGTTCCACTGTGAGAAATATCATTTTTAATATTTTCAAATTTAAGTTTGAGCGTTTGTACATTAACCGGCTGTTCTTTATTGTATTGATAAACCCTTTTTACGGTAGTTTCTTTATTGCTTTTTAATTGAAAAATTACGATGGCAATTAAAGCAAGCGCTGCACCAATATAAATTATTGTCTTTTTCATTTGTGTATTTTTTAATTCGAAATTTGTAAATCGTAAATTTTAATTTTTATTTGAAATATTTCCTGTTAATTGTTTTAATTCCAAATCTGCTTTCAAATATTCAACAATAGCTGATAAATGGCTTTGTTGAGCTTCTCGCAAGCTGGTGTCAGCCAATAAAACATCTGTTAAGCTTGCAGTTCCTTCTTTTTGTTGTAAAAGTGTTTGTTCATAAACAATTTTCGACAAATTTATTTGCGACAAAGTATTTTCAATAGTCTTTAGTGTAACTGCTCTACTGCGGTTAGCATTTTCAATTAACATGTTGTTTTGATCTGATATTAAGCTAATTAGTATATCGTTATTTTGAATTTCTATCTTTTTTTGGTTGATTTTTCTATGTGTAACCATTCCGTTAAAAAGAGGATAAGATAGTTGAAGCCCAACAAAGCTTAGCGGAAAGAATTTCAGAAAATCATTCGGCTTTTGGTCATAACCAAATCCGTTTTGTCCGTAAGTTCCATATAATGAAACAGAAGGTAATCTCGAATTTTTTAATGTTTTTAGCTCACTTATTAGAAGACTTTTTTGCATGTTTGTCAGTTGTAAATCAATGGTTGGCAAATTCGAATATTCATTATTACTTTTGTATTGAATATCAGTTTCAATTTCAATGTTTTGATTTGTTGCAATGCCCATTGAGAATTTCAAAGCATTCATAATTTGCTTAATATTGTTAGCTATAATATCTCGCTGTGTTTTTAATTGTTCTAATTGCAGTTCTACTTTGCTAACATCAGTAGCTTTTATCATCAATTGTTGATGTAAGAGTTGCATATTTTCAAGAAGTTTTGAATTATTAACTATATTACTATCAATAAAAGCTAATTGATATTGCAAAATCTGAGCATTATAATATAAGTTCGATATGTCGAAGAAAACTTGTTCCTCAGTCTTTTTGTACTGCAATTCTGTAATTTGAGCAGCTATTTTAGCAGTTCTTATACCACCATATATTTGTGAATTATATAAAGGCATAGTTGCCTGTATATTTGCGCTAATATTATGTGGTACACCAAATTGCGTTTCATTAAATTGTCCTTCCGGACCACCAAAAGCAGACATTGGCATTAGTTGAGTTGGCAAATCAAAAAAATATTTATAATCGCCAATCAAATTTACTTTCGGGATTAGGTTTGATAATGCTTCTTTTTGTTTTTGTTCGCCAATATTCATATTGTTTTTACTTATTTGTAGATTTTTATTGTGCATTTGGGCTGTGTCTATGCATTGCTTTATCGACCACGTTTGTGCATTTATTGGCAATAAGGTTATTGTCAATAAAGAAAGTAATAATATTAATTTAGGTTTGTGAATATTTGTTAACTTAACAATCGAAATTTTTTTATTTTCCATTTTTAATTTTTAATTAATGTTTTTATTGAATTTATAAATTCAGTGCCGGATTCTGTTAAATCAACCGAATAATTAGTCATGTGCCAATTTTTTACAAACATTCTTAACGAACCCAAAATAATGATTGAGAAATGTGCAGCAGTAATATCTTTTCTTATTTCATTATTTTCCTGACCAATTTTTATAATCTGGGTTAAAGATTTTGCGTTATTTTTCATTACTTCAGCAACTTTTTCAAGTAAAACTGTTTCATTTCGGAATAATTCTTCAGAAAAAATTACGGCAACTAATGAAGGCGAATTAGTAAATGTTTTAAATAAGTTTAAAAACAAATGCTCTATTTTTGAAATCGCATCTGTTTCTAAACTTTGCACATTATTAAAAAGGTTTGCAGAGTTTTCTTTAAAATAATTTAAAATTGCAATTAGAATTTGGATTTTATTTTCGTAGTGGCGATATATTGCCGATTCTGAAAATCCAATTTTTTTTGCAAGATTTTTTATTGTCAATCCTTGAATTCCGCTTTCTGAAATAATTTCAAGAGAAACTGTTATTATTTGGTTTTGTCTATCTGACAATTCTGTAGTCATTTTTTTTATTTTAATTGGTAAGTGGATATTCACTAACAAAGATAAATGAATATTTATTGAACTTGCAAGTATTTTTTGTTAAAAAAATATAAATATAGAAATATTAACAAAACATGGTAGAGCTATTTAAAATTGAATTTTTTATTAAGCACTGTGATTGAGGTGTTTAGCTTTTATAAATTGCAGTTTTTAATTTTAGAATATAATCTAAGATTAATAAGGAAATTTTATTTTTCATATAAAAGATTTTCGATTTCAGTAAAAACTAATTCGCTTTTTTCAATTGCTTTTATTTTTATGTTTGCTGATATTGGCTCTTTTATAGCTATAAAATCAGCATTATTAAGAATATTAGTTTTATTGTTGATTTCAATGCTGATTTTTCCTTTGTAAACATAAATAAAAAGCCAATTCCATTTTTTTTCTGTTTGATAATTAAAGCTTTGATCTTTTTCTATAATTTTTGAATTTAATTTGCTTTTTATATTACCAAATGTCATTAAATTAAAATCTGTACACATTCCTGTTGAAGATGTTTTCCAATCGCCTTCAAATTCATCAATATCAAATTTGTTTAGCTGTTTTGTGTATTGATTTTCGTGTTTTATGATTATTTTACCATCTAAAATCATTAATTTTCTTGAAATTTCGGGCAAAGAAGTAAAATCTGATTTTTCGATTTCGACAGTTGCAGTACTTAATCTGAAAATAAAATTTCGTTTTTGATAATCGGAATTTTGCGGAAAAATAAAAAGCTGAGTTGTAGTTCCGCCAAGCCAATTATTTGTTTTTAGATTTTGGGATTTAATAATTGTAAATTCCATAAAATGAATAGAAATTATTTGTTTATTTTTTGAAGTAAAAATCTCCGGTTAATTGGGACCATTCTTGCGGGCTTTGACTGCCATTGCTGCGTTTCTGAACTTGAACTCTGGTTTTTTTGAATACGCTTTCAATTGCTTGTGGTATTACCAATTGTTTCACTAATTCTTCGGTAAAAAGTCCGTTATTTCCTTTTCCGTCTGAAGCAGTTGAACCTTCAGACGTTGCAAATGAAATTATTGTTCCGCTTGTTGGCGAAATAGCTCTAAATCCGCGTTCGCCGCCTCTTGCCCAACTTCTAAAAGGATTATTTCTGCATGCATCTAAAATTACAATATTTACATTATCAGGATAATGTTCGAATTCTTCAACTATAAAATTTATTGAAACAGCTTCAAATTTGCAGTCTATTTTATCATTTAGTTTTGCATCTGTTGGGATAATGTAATTTAGTCCATCAACCTGTACTCCGTGTCCGGCATAATAAAATAAAGCGACATTACAATTTGGTAGTTTTTTACTAAAATCTCTAATCGCTTCTTCCATTGATTGTTTATTCGCATCAATTCGCTTAATTACCTCAAATCCAAGAGATTGTAATGTTGTAGATATTAAATTTGCATCGTTTGCCGGATTTTTAAGGGTTTGACCTGCGCCATAATTTGAATTTCCAATTACTAATGCTAATCTCTTCTCATTTTCAGTTTTAATATTTTCATTTGTTTGAACTATTACATTCGATTGTCTGTTTACATAAAATTTATAATAAGATGAATTATTTTTAATATCTGTAGCTTTAACAGTAATTTGATTTTCGCCAATAGCCAGATTTACATTTTGTTCAAAATTTCCATATTTATCAAGATTTGCATCAAGTCCGTTTATTAAAACTTCATAAATGCCGCTATTATCAGTTGCTTTTCCTTTAATTGAAATTTGTTTATTAGTTTCAAATATCTTAGTTT
>JAFGWC010000047.1 GCA_016937695.1 Bacteroidales bacterium | reverse complement strand
ATTTAATAATTTTTCCACAATCAATCATTTGACGTCAAATGATTGATTGTGGAAAATCAACTTTACACAGTTTATTGGATACTACTTGAAAGTTCATGAACTTTAAACATTTAATTTGCAACTCCATAATTATGTGAATAATTTGGGATAAGCTTTTTTATTTTTAGATAAGATAAAAAAAAGAACAGTAGATTTTGAGCAGCTGTTCTTTTTTACTATTTGTTTTTATCCATAAATTAAAAACAATATAATTTATTTCATAAAACCTTTTCTTTTTAACAAAGGTTTTGTATTTGGTTCTTTACCTCTAAATTTTACATAAAGGCTCATTGCATCTTCAGTTCCGCCTTTTGAAAGAATATATTTTCTGAACTTTGCGCCTGTTTCAGAATTAAAAATTCCTGTTTCTTTAAAAGCGTCAAATCCATCAGCATCTAATACTTCCGACCATAAATAACTATAATAACCTGCTGCATATCCACCAGTAATATGGCTAAAATATGGAATTCTATATCTAACTATAATTTCAGGAATTAAGTTAATTCTACTCATAGATTCTTTTTCGAAAGAATTAACATCAAAAGTATCTTTTTCTTCAGTTAATGTATGTAAATCCATATCCAAATAAGCAGCAGACATATATTCAACTGTAGTAAAACCTAAATTGAAATATTTACTTTTTTCTAATTTTTGAATAAGATCATCAGGAATTGCTTCTCCTGTTTTGTAATGCTTTGCATAAATTTTCAAAACTTCTGGTTCGCCAGCCCAGTTTTCCATTATTTGTGAAGGTAACTCAACAAAGTCTGTTGGAACATTTGTTCCTGAAAGGCTTGGATATGTACATTCAGAAAGTAAACCATGTAATGCATGTCCAAACTCATGGAAAAGTGTTGTAACTTCTTCGTAGCTTAATAACGCAGGTTTATCAGAAGTTGGTTTTGTGAAATTGAAATTTGTAGTAATAATTGGGCTTATATTTTTGCCGTCTTTAATGTGCTGAGCTTCAAATTCACTCATCCATGCCCCTGATTGTTTACTTTCACGTGGGAAAAAATCCATAAATAGAATTCCAATATGAGAGCCGTCATTATTTAATACTTCAAATGATTGAATATCATTGTTATATTTTGGAACATTATTAATTTCTTTAAATGAAATTCCATAGATTTTATTTGCAACCATAAATGCACCTTCTCTTACATTTTCAAGTTTAAAATATGGTCTTAATAGCTCTTCATCTAAATCATATTTTTCTTTTCTTAATTGTTCGGCATAAAACCACCAATCCCAAGCTTCAAGGTTGAATTTTCCGCCTTCTCTATCGACTATTTTTTGAAGTTCAGCAGCTTCTTTTTTAGCATTTGGTAAGGCAGCACTCCAAACTTCGTTCATTAGTTTATAAACGTTTTCTGCATTTTTTGCCATTGTTTCTTCTAAAACAAAATCAGCATAATTTTTATATCCTAAAAGTTTTGCTTTTTTTATTCTAAGATTAATAATTTCTGATATAACTTTCTTATTATCAAGACTATCATCATGGTTTCCTCTTGTAGTGTATGCCATTAATAGCTCTTTTCTTAATTCTCTATTTTTAGCATAAGTTAAAAAAGGAATCATACTTGGTTTTTGAACAGTAAACACCCATTTTCCACTATCGCCGGTTTCGTTTCCTGTAACTATGGCAGCTTGCTTAACACTTTCAGGTAAACCATCTAAATCTTTTTCATTATCAATAACTAATTTATATTTATTAGTTTCAGCTAAAACATTATCACTAAAAACAAGACCTAAGTTTGATAATTTTTCATTTATGGTTTTAAGTTCTTCTTTTTTTGAATCATCTAAATCGGCGCCGCCGCGTTTAAAACTTTTATATGTTTCTTCAAGAAGTTTTGTTTGTTCTATATTTAAATTTAAACTTTCTTTTTTAGCATAAACAGCTTTTACTTTTTCAAAAAGCTTTGCATTAAGTTTTATTTCATCAGAATGACGAGAAAGTAATGGTATAATTGCTTTCGATGCTTCTTGCAGTTCATCATTAGTATTTGATGAGCGCATATTAAAGAAAACATGCCCAACTTTTGTGATTAAACTTCCACTATACTCAATTGCTTTAATTGTATTATCAAAATCAGCTTCTGCTGTATTGTTGGTAATTGCTTCAATTTCAGCATTATGCTCTTCAATGCCTTTTTCAAATGCTGGTAAATAATGTTCAACCTTGATTTTATCAAAAGGTGCAACGTTAAAGTTTGTTTTGTACTCAGTAAAAAATGGATTCATTTCCTTATCTTTTTTGTTTTCTTGATTTTGACAAGCTGTTAATCCCCAGAATAACAGCAGAATAAATAAAATTTTTTCCTTTTTCATAGATTATTGATTAAATTTTCAAAGCCATGATAGTACACACATCATATATATAAATAAAAATATGTTTTTGAGATTTTAAATTAATATCATCCGGCTTTTGTGAAATATGTATATAATATGTGCTTTAAATTTAAAATAATGTTCGAAATTAGATAATATTTTTTACTTGTTATCATCTTTATAAAAATAATTAATTTCAATATTCTCTACTGTTTTATTTATTTCTGAAAAATCTTCAATTATTATATTCTTTGGAATCTGTTTTCTTTTTTTTATTTCAGGTGTAAAATAATATGTTAAAATTATTCCACAAACAAACCCAAAAAGATGAGATTCCCACGAAATATTACCTGTTGTTGGTAAAATTCCCCAAACTAATCCTCCATATAAGAATACTGTTAGAAGCGAAATAGAAATTAATTTTTTATCCTTACTTAAAATACCTGAAAAAAATAAAAAAGATATAAACGCATAGATTAAACCACTTGCGCCAATATGATATGCATATCTTCCTCCTAGCCAAACTGCAAATCCGGTAAGTAACCAACTATAAATTATTATTCTGATTGCAATATTTTTATAAAAATACATTATTGATGCACTTAAAAAAAATAATGGTAAGCTGTTGGCTAACAGATGGTTAAAATCAGCATGAATTAATGGAGAAGTAATTATTCCAGAAATACTATTTAATTTGCGTGGATAAATACCTAAAGAAACAAAATTTATATCAAATGTAAATTCTATCAATTTAATTATCCAAATAGTAAATAAAAGTAAAATTGGAATATATAAATATTTAGTTTTTTTAACTTTCATTTTATCACTAATTATAAAAAAACATTAGTCTTTTTGCAATAATAACACAAAAATTTCGTAACTTTATTAAAGGCGTGGTATTTAAATAAAAAAATATATATTTGCCAAATAAGTAATAAAAAACTTAAATATGAAAAAGACGTTGATATATAAACTGGCTATAATATCTTTAATTACAGTTGCTTTTAGTTCTTGTAACACAACAAGCAGATTTACAGCTGATTATGACGATATTTATTATTCTGCAAAAAAGAATCAGAATTCGAATAAGCAAAATAATACTGATAATATTGCAAAAAACAACACAGAAGAAATTGTTTTAAATCCTTATGTGCGAGAAGATAATAGTATTAGATATACAGATGATAGCAATACAGGAGTTTTACAAAATGAAGATTTTATAGATACAAATGAGTTTGCCGGCGAGCTTGAAGATCAGGTGATATACGCTCAAGATGATGATAATGAAACTAGCTATCTTTATAACAATAATTATAATATTGATGAATATGGAAACGATTTAACTTACAGTTCTAGAATTGATAAATTTCATAATCAGGACAATTATAATAATGATAATTATGGATGGAATTCTTATTTTAGGCCTAGTTTTTCTTTAATGTATTCGAGATATAACTATTATCCTTACAATTACTATAATAATTACGGATATTATGATTCTTATTATTATGGTTACAATTCATATAATTATTATGGATATCCATACTATTATGGCAGTTATTACGGAAATTATTATGGCAATTATACAAATTATAATAACTATTATTATGCTGATAATAATTCATCTTCACGAACTAAACAAAGAAGAAATTCTACAAATACACTTAACAATCCAAATTCCAGAAATAGAAATATCAGCACAAATAATATTAATAAAACGGATTTAAGTGATAAAAACACTAAATCAGGAAATAGAATTTCTAATACTAGAAATAACTCTAGCAGAACAAATTATATAAATAGAAGAACTAATTCAAACAATAATAGCACTTCTACAAATTATAGAATAAAACCAACTGAAACTACAATCGAATCTTCTAATACTAACAACTCAAACAGAAATACAAATATCAACAATTCAAGAACTTCAAACAATAATAATAGCAGAACCAATACAAATAGAGTTAATAGCTCTTCAAAATCTAATAATTCAAGTTCAACAACAAAAAGTACTTCAACAACAAAAAGTTCATCAAGTAATAGAAAAGGTAGATAATTTTATTTAATTAAATCCGTTTTTTAAAAAACGAAAAATAAAAAAATGAAGAAAATATTAAGCGTAATATTTTTATTACAATTGTATAATTTTGCATTCACCCAAAATATTAATGATGCATTAAGATATTCTTTTTTAACTTATGGTGGAAGTGCCAGATATATGAGTATGAGTGGTGCTTTTTCTGCTCTTGGTGCTGATTTATCTACTTTAAGTACAAACCCGGCCGGAATTGGAGTGTCGAAAAAAAGTAGATTTGAGTTTACGCCAATAATTTTCAAAGAAAACATGGGCGCAGAGTATTTTGGTAGCAAAACCGAAAAAGAAAATTATCATGTAAATTTAAATAATATAGGATTTATCTTAAATATTAAGCCATATAATGAATCAGATGAATTTTCTGAATGGAAATCTATTGCTTTTGGTATTGGATATAGCAGATTGGCTAATTTTTATAATGATGTAAGTATTAAAGGCACAAATGATAACAGCTCCAGATTAGATTTATTTATGCTTAATTCTGATGGTTATCATCCATCTGAAATCTCTGATCCTGAATGGATTGCATTTGATACTTGGTTAATAGATACTATTGAAAATAGTGATTACACGTATATACACGAGCTATATGATAATTATGGCGAAGAGCAAATTAAAAATATTAAAACCAAAGGCGGAGTGGGAGAGTTCGTTTTTACTTTAGGCGGAAATTATGCTGATTTAATCCAAATCGGAGCTACTTTTGGAATACAATATTTAAGATATATAGAAACTTCAGATTATATCGAAAATTCAGATTATACTGATTTAAAGACATTTACATATACTGAAAATTTAAAAACTATTGGTGCAGGATATAATTTTAAGTTCGGAATAATATACAGACCACTAGATTATATTAGAGTTGCAGCAGCATTTCATACACCTACTTTTTACGAGCTAAAGGATATTTATTCATACTCAATGAGTTCTGAATTTACTACAGCTGATTCAGATGGTTATAAAAGTTATTATTCTGAAATTGAAGAAAAAGAATATGTTTATGAATTTTATTCTCCTATGAGAATTATTTTAGGTGTCGCATTTGTTGGAACTCAGTATGGTTTATTATCTATTGATTATGAGTATGTTAATTATAGTAAAGCTAGATTTAGATCTGAGGATTATGAATATGAGTACGAAAACAATGAAATAAAGCAAAACTTAGACAGAGCACATAATTTAAGAATAGGTGGTGAAATAAGGCTGGCGCCTATTTTTTTACGTGCAGGCATTTCATACTACGCTTCGCCATTTTCACAAACATTCAATGCATTAGGCTCTATCAAATCATATTCTCTTGGGCTGGGTTTAAAAACAAATACTTCTTATATAGACATTTCATACAATCATAGTTTTAGTGATTATAATTATTTAATGTATGATTATGACACAGATGTAAACGGTAATGTTTTAAGCGAAATCGCAAAACTTTCAAGAACTGATGATATTATTACTTTTACAATTGGTTATAAATTTTAGAAATCTCAATTTAATACAAATATTTAGTTTATAAAAAGCTAAATATTTGTAAAAAGCAATGTTACATTGCTAAAATGTTAAATTACATTCGTGTGAGCTTTGGCTTTGTTATATTGCTGAATTTAAACAATTTAACAATATAATAATTGAGCAATTTTAAATCTTTTTAATGCAAAAAGGCTTAGTTAAATTTTTCTATATTAAACTTAAGTGATTAAGTTCTTAGAACTCCTGTTTTATACTCTTCGGTAATAGGATTATGATTAGCAGCTTCAATTCCCATAGAAATCACTTTTCTTGTGTCTAAAGGATTAATAATGCTGTCAACCCATAATCTTGAAGCAGCGTAAAAAGGAGTAGTCTGTTCTTCGTATCTTTTTGAAATTGTGTCTAGAAGTTTTTTCTCTTCAACATCTGTTATTTTTTCGCCTTTTTCTTTTAAAGTACTAACTTGTATTTGCAGCAATGTTTTTGCAGCACTTGCACCACTCATAACAGCTATTTGAGAAGTTGGCCATGAAACAATTAATCGAGGATCATAAGCTTTTCCGCACATGGCGTAATTTCCCGCTCCATATGAATTTCCAATTACAATAGAAAATTTAGGAACAACAGAATTTGCCATTGCATTAACCATTTTTGCACCATCTTTAATAATTCCGCCATGTTCCGAGCGCTTTCCCACCATAAAACCGGTAACATCATGAAAAAATACCAATGGAATTTTTTTCTGATTGCAATTCATAATAAAATGAGCAGCCTTATCAGCTGAATCTGAATAAATTACGCCGCCAAATTGCATTTCACCGCCACCGTTTTTTACAATTGTACGTTGATTTGCTACAATACCAACAGCCCAACCTTCTACTCTTGCATATCCACAAATAATTGTTTTGCCGTAATTTGACTTATATTCATCAAATTCTGAATTGTCAACAAGTCTTTTAATTATTTGGTACATATCAAAAGGAATATCTCTTTTGTAAGGAATAATTCCCAGTATTTCTTCAGGATTTTCTTTTGGCTCTATCGGTTCTATTCTATCAAAGCAAGCTTTTTTTGATTTGCCTATTTTTGAAATTAAACTTCTGATTTTTAAAAGTGCTTCGCTATCGTTTTCAACAACATAATCTATAACTCCTGAAATTTCAGAATGAGTGGCTGCACCACCAAGAGTCTCATTATCAACATCTTCACCAATTGCTGATTTTACTAAGTATGAGCCGGCAAGAAATATACTTCCTGTTTTGTTTACAATTATTGCTTCATCAGACATAATTGGCAAGTAAGCACCACCGGCAACACAACTTCCCATTATTGCAGCAATTTGAGGTATTCCCATTGCAGACATTTTTGCATTGTTTCTAAAAATACGTCCAAAATGCTCTTTGTCAGGAAAAATTTCATCCTGCATTGGTAAAAATACTCCAGCACTATCTACCAGATAAATAATTGGTAGATGATTTTCCATTGCAATTTCTTGTGCTCTTAGATTTTTTTTAGATGTTATAGGAAACCATGCCCCAGCTTTGACTGTAGCATCATTTGCAACTATAACACATTGTCTTTCAGCAATATAACCAATAACAACAACAACTCCTGCAGCAGGGCAACCACCATACTCTTCGTACATGCCATATCCTGCAAAAGCGCCAATTTCTATTGTTCTTGAACCTTTGTCTATTAAATTTTCAATTCTTTCTCTGGCAGACATTTTTCCTTTCTCGTGTTGCTTTTCAATTTTCTTTTTTCCGCCACCAAGATGTATTTTTTCTAGTTTTTGATTTAAATCAGAAATCAACATTTTGTAGGTATCTTCATTTTTATTGAATTTAATATCCATTGTTTTCGAGATGTTATATTTTATTTAGATTAACTTAGCTTTTATAAAGCTCAAATTTAATTATTAATTTAAGTTTTCCAAAGTTAAAAATTGTGTTAATTGAAATGAGTTTTTAATATTAAAATATTTGAGTTTTTTTTGTAAAAAAAAAGTAAAAAAAAAAGTGAGATAAATTCTCACTTTTTTTTATTTAAAATTAATTTACAGCGTTTATTTTGCTTCAAAATTAGGATTTTCCATAAGTTCCATACCACAAACAGGACATTCGCCTTCTTTATCAGAGCCGCTTCCTTTACAGTGATTTGGACAAATATACTTTGCAGTATATTCATTTCCTAAATTTCCAGCATTAACATTTTCTGTTGAATCTAAAGTTTCCACATTATTTTCTGTTGAGATAATTTCAGTAGAATCAATATTTTCATTATTTTGGTTATCTGAACTTGAATTACAAGCAAAAATTCCAAACATAGAAAATGCAATAAGCGCAATAAAAATTAATTTAAAATTTTTCATTTTACTTAGCTTCTTCTTCAGTAACAGCTTCTTCAACAACAGTTGAGTCAGGAGTTTCTACAACAGGTTCTTCAACTACAGGTTCTTCAACTACTTCTTCAGTTGCTTCTTCAGTTGTTTCTTCAGCTGCATCATTACAAGAATAGAAAGCAGTAAAACTAATTGTTGCTAAAGCAACCAATAATAATTTAAATCTTTTCATAATAAAATTAATTGAGGTTAATATGCGACAAAATTAATATTTTTTAAAAAAAACATGCATTTTTTTCGAAAAAATATCAAAAAAAATGAAAAAAAAGTTTTTTTTGTTGATTTTATAGTGATTTTAAGTGTTTATTAAAATTGAAATTTAATATTATTCCTCCTTTAATCCATCTTCCTGGTAATTCAATATTTTCTATATCCTGATATTTTATATCAGTAATGTTTGAAGCTTCCATGTAAATATTGTAATTGTTTGATTTCCAGTATAATTTAGCACCAATTAAAAATATTGCGTTGTAATTTTCAGATGTTTGGTATGCTCCATTTATATATGGTAAATATGTTCCTTGTCTATCATTATATGAAAAATTCCAGTTTAAAGATAAATTTTTGTAAATTTTATGATTTAAATTTAATATGATTTTATGTTTTAAATAGTCTAGTACATATTTTGAGATGTATTGATTGCTGGTTTTTTCCATATCAATAAATGCATAACTGAAATTAGCATTTTTGATAAAAAAATCTTCAAAATTTATTTTAGCTGATATTTCAAAACCATTTGAAATTACTTCTGTAAGGTTATTACTTTGCCATAAATCATCTGGATTTAATTTTACCCAATCAATTATGTTTTTGCCTTCTCTTCTATAAATTGATGTTTGAATTAATAAGGAATTTGTAATATATTTTGTTCCAATTTCATAATTTAAAGCGTTTTCGGGTTTAATATTTATGTTTCCAATATTACTTGGTCCAACATAGTATAAGTCTGTAAATGATGGTAATCTGCCAGAATAGTTAACTGAACTAAAAATTTTAATATTTTCAGTAATCGGATAATTAACATCTATTCCAGGATAGTATTGCCAATTGTACATTGAATTATAATTTAGCATAATTCCTGTAGAAATGCTTAGCTTTTCGAGTTTAAAATTGTGTTCAAAAAATATACTTGTATTTTCTCTTGATTTTCCGTGTGTATAATATAAATTATCTTCGTTTGGAATTGATATTTGTTCAGAAAGTTCTTCGCCAAGTTTATTGCTTAGTATTTTTTCGATACTATAGTCAATTCCAATTGAACTATTACCAAGTTTTGATGAAATATTTGTATTTATTGAAGCGCCGTATGTATTTGTAACATGATAATTATGACCAGTATACCATGGTGCAGGATTATCTCTAAATAATTCAAATCTATCGTAGTTTTTACGCCAATATGCTGAATATGAGCTTTTTATTTTTTTATCTAAACTAAATTTGAGATTAGCAAATGTTGTTTTATTTTGTTCAAACTGGTTTGGATAAACTGGTGTGTAAAAGCTGTTTGCACCAAAACTTTTATCTAAATATCCTGTTTGAAATTGAATGGAACTTGAGTTAAATTTTAAGTTTCCACTATAAAATATGTTTGAAATATCAAAGTCTGTGTTTTCTTTATAACCATCTGATATTTTTTTTGAAATTGAAATGTAATTTGAGTAATTTTTTATCGAAAAATTTGAAGATATATATCCTCCAAAAAGTTGATTTTCGCCTGTAAATAAAGATAATTTTAAGTTTTGAGTGTTTTCATTAGATGTAATAATATTTATTGCTCCGCTAAATGCATTATTCCCAAAAACTCTTGATCCTGAACCTTTTAAAATTTCAATTCGTTCGATATCGTTAATTTCGATTGGTAAATTTAGTTGAAAATGTCCTGTTTGTGAGTCGTTAAATCTTATTCCGTTAATTAAAATAAGATTTTGACTAAATGAACCGCCGCGTAAATTAATATCAGATTGAGTGCCGTAAACACCTCTTTCTCGAATATCAACATTGGTATTCATTTTTAGAATTTCGGAAAAACTTGAAGCAGGCGAACTCGAAATTTCATTTTTATTAATGATTGTAATTGTTCTGGAAGCTTCTGAAAATAGAATTGGAGATCTATAAGCGCTTACTTTTATCTCATCAATTTTAATTGTATCTGTTTGAGCAAAGGTTGTAAATGCGTTTAGCATAAAGTAGCTAATTGTTAAAACAGAAATTTTAATAATTTTATTTAATGATAAAAATGCAGAGTTTTTTTTTCTGCTCCATTTGTTGAAATATAATTCAACATTAGATTTTTTTTTGTGTGAAATTCTCATTTTGATGTAGTTTTTTAAATTTAGCCTGCAAAGTTAAATTAATAAGTTTTTATACAAAATGAGTTTTACTTTGTTTTGCTGAAACGATTATTTTTTAGTTTTTAAGTTGCTGTTTAGCAATTAATTATGTGCGAAGTTTAGAAAATATTTGATGAATTAAAAATTAAATCTCTATTCCATTTTTTACTTCTAAAGTTATTAATTCGAAATCAGCTAAAAAACTTTTTATATGAGAGTCTATATTTGGATTATTATTGTCAGTACACTCAATTTCGATTTGTTTAAGTTTAGATGCAGTTTTTTCTAAACCCATCATTTGGAAAGAATTTTTTGCTTTATGCGAAGCTTCTTTTAAAGCAGTCCAATTTTTATTTTTATAAGCATCTATTATATTTTCTTTTAATTCAGGAAGCTGAGATTTAAAAATATCAATTAATTGCATAATGACTTCTTTGTCATTGTTCGTGGTCTTTATTAAATAGCTTAAATCAATCATTTTATGTTATTCTTTAATATGTAATATTGCCAATATTTTTGAAATTAAAACTTCATTGTCAACTGGTTTTGTAAGATAATCATTCATGCCAAATTTAAAGCATTTTTTTATTTCGCTTATTGTAGCAGCTGCAGTTATTGCAATTATAGGAATATTTTTTAAATTTTCATTATCTAAAGAGCGAATTTTTTTACTTATTTGATAACCATCCATTTCTGGCATATATAAATCAAGCAACAATAAATTAAAATTTCCTGTATTAATTTTCTCTAAGGCTTCGATTCCATTATTTGAAGTTTCTACCATAAAATTTCTTTTAATCAGTAATGATTTAGTGAATAAAAGGTTCATTTCGTTATCATCAACAACTAATATTTTAATGTTTTCAGGTGCATAATTTTTTTTATAATTTACAAATGAGTCGGTTATTAATTTTTTTTGAAATGGGATTATAAAA
Source organism: Bacteroidales bacterium (assembly GCA_016937695.1). Classification (GTDB taxonomy): domain Bacteria; phylum Bacteroidota; class Bacteroidia; order Bacteroidales; family NBLH01; genus NBLH01. The sequence goes on along the minus strand of JAFGWC010000047.1, from coordinate 74,392 downwards.
ATAAATGAACTTCCTTTATTTTTTTCACTTTCAACTCTAATTTCACCGCCTTGAAGTTCGATAAGTTCTTTTGTAATAGATAAACCTAAACCGGTTCCGCCATATTCTCTTGATGTTCCAAAGCTTTCTTGGGTGAAACTGTCGAAAATAATTTTTTGTCTGTCTGGTTTTATACCAATTCCTGTATCAATAACTTTAAATTCCAAATTTGATTTTGATTCAGTTTCAAAAAGTACTTTAATCGTTAGAGTTATGCTTCCTTTAGGTGTAAATTTTATAGCATTTCCAATTAGGTTAATTAAAACTTGATTTAATCTGTATTCATCACCAATAAGCAAATGAGGCACTGAGTCATCAATTGCAGTTTTAAATTCAAGATTTCTTTTATCAAGCTCAAACTTCATAGAATCTTTTATTCTGTCGATGGTTGAACGGATTGTAAATTCACGCTTTTCAAAATTTAATTTTCCTGAGCCAAGTTTTGAAAATTCGAGCAAATCGTTAATAATTGATAAAAGATGTGATGATGAAGATTTTATATTGCTGAGATAATTTTTTTGTTCGTTATTTAAACTTGTTTCTTCAATAAGACTTGATAAACCGATAATTGAATTTAGAGGTGTTCGTAATTCATGAGTCATATTTGCAAGAAATCGTTCTTTTGCTTTGAGAGAAGAAACTGCATTTTCTTTTGCAGTATTTAGTTCATTATTTTGTTTTTCAATTTGATGAATCATTGTGTTAAAACCATCTGAAAGTTTTCCGATTTCATCTTTTGTTGTGTTTTTTGAACGAATAGAATAATCTTTTTTTCTTGATATTTTATTCATTGTATTGTAAAGTCCAAATATTGGTTTTGTTATTATTTTTTGAAATATAAAAGCTAGAATTGTAGCTGCTATAATTGAAATAGATAGAATTATAAAAATTATTCTGATATATCGATTAACTTTTTCATCGTATCCGGCTAAACTATATTCAATTCTAACTGTTCCAATGTAATCAAAATCAAATTCTATCGGTTTATTGATTGTAATAATATCATCATAAAAAATTATTGTGTCTTTTTTGATTGAGAAATCATATTTTTTTTCTGTTTTTAAGCTTTTAAATTTTGAAGTGTAATTTGCGAGTTTAGTTGAATCTGAAAGAAAAATATTTGCTTGTAATATATTTTTGTCAACTTTTAAGGACGAAATGTATTCATTAGCAATTTTATAATCTTTAAAAAGCATTGTGGCAGAATTGCTTTCACCTATTATGTCTGATAAAATATTAAGTTTATCAATAATTTCTTTGTAATAATCTTTTTTATCGTAACTAAAATATGAAAAAGATGCGAAAACTATATTTATTGTACTTATAACTACAATAAGAATTATTATTTTTATTCTTATCGATAAATTATTAATGAAATTCATTATTTAAAAACTATCAATTAATATTGCTAAATCTAATAATTCAGAACTAATATTCAGCTCTTCCTTTTGTATAACTTTTTGGTTTATTTCAAATCCCAAATTTGGAATTTCGCCAATTAAGTTAATCATTCCGCCAATTTCACAAAAGTTTTTTATATTATCGCCAATAGTTAAAATATGTTTGTTTTTTAAATAATCGATAAGATATTCAATTTCACTGTTTTTCAAGTGGCTTAAAAAAATTAAATGGCAATGTTTTATTTCCTCAGGTGTGTGGTAGAGCTCTAATTTCCAATTGCGACCTTTTATTTTTTTATTTCTTAATGTGAGAGATAAGTGTGGAATTAATTGTTCGTTGCCAAATATGCCTAAAATAAAGGGCGACATACTAAAATTAAAAGCATTTTGAGGCCATTCTATGAATTTTGTAATATTATTAATGTATGCTGATTTTATTAGTTCAGGTTCAAGTTTTTCGTCTTTCATATTAATCATAAATTTTAGCTAAAGCTAATAATTTTGAACTAATTTGCATATTTTTATTATTAATTTCTTTATAATTTATTTCAATTTTTGTATTTTCTGCTTGTTTTTTTATATTAATCATTCCTCCAATAAGGCAAAAACCATCTAAATTATCCGATATAGTTAATATTTCTTTCGATTGAGATATTTTTATGATTTTTTCAATCTTTTTGTTTTTCTTAGTCATTAAAAAAATAACAGAGCCTTTTGGTATATTATTTATTGTTTGACTGCATATCACTTGCCAGTTTTTATAATTAAATTTTGAACGTGTTTGCAACTCATAATTTATTGGAGTATTTTCATCTGTAATTATATATAATATTTTCTTTGTCAAATTATTTTCTGAAATTTGTGGCCATTCTATAAATTTTGCTAAATTTATTACCGTTTCCAGATTTTTTATATCAGCAGAATTTTGAGCCGAAGAATTATAGTTAAAAAATATAGACAAACTAATAATTGTTGTTAAAATAATTCTTGTGATTGTCATTGGTTTATTTTTTAGTTATAAAATAAATAGGTTTAATCAATTATTAAATTTTATGCTAAAGTAAATAATAATTAACAAAAAGACAAGTAAAAGTGAAAATATTTTATTAAAAATTTACTAATATTCCTTTTTTTCTTGAAAAAGTAAGGTTTTAAAAACATAAAAGTTTTATCATTTTGTATCTTAAACAATAAAAATTTAAATTTGTATGATAAGAATTTATTATTTGACAATAAATATGTTTAAAAGTTTACTCGAAATAATTTAAATTAGAAATTAAAAGTTTTTATAAATCCAAAAAAAGATGAGGAAAATATTTTTATATTTAGTAATAAGTTTTTTGATTGTTTTAAATGTTAAATCACAAAATATTGATGAAAATTTTGTTGTTGCTGATAATCAAGAAGCTGAACTTGAATTTAATAAGGGTATTGAAAAATATAATATCGGTAATTTTGAAGATGCTATTGTGGCTTATACAAATGCCATAAAACATAAAAATAACTTTTATCAGGCATTTTATAACAGAGCAAATGCTAATGTTGAACTAAAAAAGTATAAAGAAGCAATAAATGATTACAACGAAGCTATTAAATTAAAACCTAAATATGATAAGGCATTTTTTAGCCGAGGCCTTGTAAAACTTTATACCAACGATTTTGCTAATGCTAAACTTGATATAGAAAATGCTATAAATTATGGTTTAATCGATGCTAAGGTTTATTATTATTTGGGAGTTGTTAAATTTATGCTAAATGATTACCAAGGAGCATTAAAAGAATTTTCTGAAGCAATTAGAATTGACAAAGAATATGCATATGCATATAATGACAGAGCTAGTGTAAAAATGATTTTGAAAAATTATGATGGCGCAATATTAGATTACAGAAAAGCTTTAAGCATTAATCCAAAATTGTATATTGCATATAACAGTATGGGAAATGCCAAAAAAGAACTTAAAGATTTAAATGGAGCTATAGACGAATATACAAATGCATTAAAAATTGATGCAAATTATTTTATTGCATACAACAATAGAGCTATTGTGTATACCGAAAAAGAAAAATATGAGGAAGCCATAAATGATTTGGAAAAAGCAATAAAGTTAAATCCTAAATATAAATTTGCATATAACAGTCTTGGAATAGTTTTTATGAAACAAAAAAAATATGAAGATGCTTTAAATAACTTTAATAAAGCAATAAGTATAGATAATAATTACAATCAAGCTTATGCAAACAGAGGTAATGCTAAAGAAATGTTAAGAGATTTTGAAGGTGCTTGTCAGGATTGGAATAAAGCAATTGAACTTGGTGTTGAAAATCCGGAATTATTTAAAAAAGGATGTAATTAATTTGCTTATTAACAGTAAGTTACTAAAAATATATTCAAATTTTAATTGATGAATTATAAAATAAATATGAAACATACATGTAGAAAAAAATCAACACGAAAGGGATTGATTTTCAAGGATGTTCCATCTAACCTATAAAAATATTAAAAATATAAACAGATGAAATTAACTAAATTTATTATTTCGATTATATTATTATTTATATTTAATTTAAATTCTTATTCTCAAGAAAGAATATATGTAAATAAAAAAGAATTTAAAGTTACAGAAGAAGGCTTTAAAACGGCTTGGGATAATATTTCTAAGGGAAATTTTCAGTTTTTTCAACATCGTGCAGGAAGTTACTTAAAAGCTGTAAAATTTTATGAAGAAGCATACAAATATAATTCTGAAAATGCTGAATTGAATTTATTATTAGGGATTTCATATTTGAGATCTTATCCTAAAACTAAATCTTTAAAATTTATACAAAAAGCTATTGAATTAAAATTTAATGTGCATCCAAAAAGCTCATTTTTATTAGCAAGAGCTTTACATTTAAATTCAGAATTTAACAAAGCAATTATCGAATATAGTTCTTATAAAGATGCATTGACAAAAAGTCAAGAAAAAAAATTTAATCCAATAATTGATAAATATATAAGTGAATGTGAAAATGGATTGAAAATTGAAAAAAATATTACCAGAGCATTAGTTGATGATATTGATGAAGAGTTAAATTCTGTTTATGATGATTATAATGCAGTTTTATCAACAGATGGCGATTATATGATATTTACTTCAAGAAGAGGCGAAGAAAAAGACAGACTAAACCCAATTGATGATAAATTTTATGAAGATATTTATGTTTCTAAAAAGGATGGAAAAAAGTGGGAAAGTGCTACTAACATTGGCGAACCTATAAATACAAAATGGAATGATGCAGCTGTTGAATTATCAGAAGATGGTGAAAAATTAATTATTTATCGAGGAAGAGAAGATGGTGGCGATTTATATTCTGCAACACAAAATGATGGAAGATGGAAAAATATACATGAAATATCACAGAAAGTAAATAGTAATAAATCTAACGAATCTTCAATTTGTTTTACTGCTGATGGAAAAAAAATGTATTTTGTTAGTAATATTGATAAAAATAATTTAGGTGGAAGAGATATTTATGTAACAGAACTTCCTGAAAACTCAAATAAATGGTCGAAACCCAAAAATATTGGTGCTACTATAAATACAGAATATGACGAAGCTTCCGTTTATATAACGTCAGATGAAAAATTTATGTATTTCAGTTCTAAAGGACATAATACAATTGGTGGATATGATATTTTTAAATCAGAAATGATTGATGGTGAGTGGAATGAGCCTGAAAATATGGGAATACCTATTAATAGTCCTGATGATGATTTATTTTTTAATATCCAAAAAAATAACAGAGATGCTTATTATTCAAGTTCACGCGAAGATGGAATAGGACAATTAGATATTTATCATGTTGTTTTATTAGGACCGGAAAAACCTCTTTTAACTAATGATGATATTGATTTAATTGCAAGTTTGGTTAATCCTGTATATGACGGATTTTATGAAGAACCTTTAAAAATTACATACACCGAAATGACAATTGTTAAAGGAACAGTAACCGGCTTTAATACAGGAAAACCATTAGAGTCTGATATAGAGATAGTTGATAATGCAAACGGAAAATTATTAAAAAAAGTAAAATCTAATATAAATACCGGCGCATATACAGTAAATTTACCTACAGGAAAAAATTATGGTATGTCTGTTAATGCTGATGGCTATATGTTTCATTCAGAGTACTTTATTGTTCCTGCGGCAAGCGGATTTAACGAGATTTATAAAAATATTGCTTTACAACCAATGACGCCTGGTTCAAAAATTATTCTTTACAATACTTTTTTCGATAGCGGAAAATCAACTTTGCGTTCAGAGTCTTTTTCTGAGTTAAACAGACTTGCAAAAATGTTTGAAAAATACCCAAATTTAGTTCTTGAAATATCCGGACATACAGATAACAGAGGTTCAAAAGCTGTAAATACCAGATTATCGCTGGCAAGAGCAAAATCAGTAGTTAATTATTTAAAAGGACAAGGCGTTAAAGATGCAAACTTAAAAGCTGTTGGTTTATATTTTAAATTTCCTGTAGCAACAAATAAAACCGAAGCCGGACGACAAGAAAACAGACGTGTTGAAGCTAAAATATTAAGTAATTAAGATGAATGAAATGTTAAATTTCTGAATTGTAAAACGCTGTCTATTAGTAATTTAATAATTCAGAAATTTAACAATATTTTTCAGTCAATAATTTTTCGATAATTAAAACTTAAAATTATTTTATTTCGAATTTATACTATAATTAAAAATTAAGGTAAACTTTCACAAGCTTTTCCATCGCCGTCTCTGTCAAGATTTTTATAGCAATCTTTATCCGATTCATAAACTTCCTGAGCTTCTTCTTGAGTTTTAAAATCACTACATTTTTTCTTCTCGCATGGACTTCCGCAAGACATCAAGATTGTTATTGTTGCTAAACTTGCAATGTAAAATATTCTTTTCATTTTTATTTTATTTTATTGTAAATATTTAATTGTGAATTATTTAAGTATAATATCTTTTATTATAATTTCGCCTGCTTTTTTATTTAAAGAATCCATAATTGCAGATTTCATCATAAAAAGCTCGTTTCTTATTATCGATGAATTTAATTCAACAAATAATTTTTGATCATAAATATAAATATTACTTGTTGCATTAGCCACATTTTTACCCAATGTTTCTTCCCAAGAATTTATTAAACTTCTTTCTTTTAATTTATTATCAAGTCCTAATGCCTTTAAATAAGCTCTTATTGCTTGACCAAGTGTTGTTGCATTACTTTTTCTCATAAATTTTTGATTAGGCTTTTACAAAGTTTTGTTTATTTTTGCAGTCTTAATTTAAAACAAGAATTTTGAAATTATATGTGTAGTTAAGTAAAAATACAACAAAATATCAGCATTTTTGCATTATAAAATAAAAAATCAAAGATAATTATCTATTAGATTATGTCAAAAGGAATTACAAAAAGAAGTGAAAATTATTCGCAATGGTACAACGATTTAGTTGTTAAGGCAGATTTAGCTGAAAATTCAGCTGTAAGAGGAAGTATGGTAATTAAACCATATGGTTTTGCGATTTGGGAAAAAATACAAGCGCAATTAGACAAAATGTTTAAAGAAACTGGTCATGAAAATGCATATTTCCCGCTTTTTATTCCTAAATCTTTTTTTAGTAAAGAGGCCAAACATGTTGAAGGTTTTGCAAAAGAATGTGCTGTTGTTACTCATTACAGATTAAAAGCTACAGCTGATGGAAAAGGTGTAGAAGTTGATCCTGATGCAAAATTGGAAGAAGAATTAATTGTTAGACCAACTTCTGAAACAATAATCTGGAATTCGTATAAAAACTGGATTCAATCTTACAGAGATTTACCTATTTTAATTAATCAATGGGCAAATGTTGTTAGATGGGAAATGCGAACAAGACTTTTCCTCAGAACTTCTGAGTTTTTGTGGCAAGAAGGACATACTGCTCATGCAACCAAAGCCGAAGCAATTGAAGAAACAATTAAAATGGTTAATGTTTATGCCGAATTTGCCGAAAATTTTATGGCTTTACCTGTAATTAAAGGTACAAAATCCGAAAATGAAAGATTTGCCGGCGCTTTAGAAACATACTCTATTGAAGCATTAATGCAAGATGGAAAAGCCTTACAATCAGGGACTTCTCATTTTTTAGGTCAAAATTTTGCTAAAGCTTTTGATGTTAAATTTACTGATAAAGAAGGCAAACTTGATTATGTTTGGGCAACATCATGGGGTGTTTCTACTAGATTAATGGGCGCACTAATTATGGCTCATTCTGATGATAACGGACTTGTTTTGCCGCCAAAATTAGCACCTTTTCAAGTAGTAATTGTTCCTATTTATAAAAGTCAAGAAGAATTAGATAAAATCACAAATAAAGCTAACGAAATAATGGCTTTATTAAGAGCAAAAGATATTACTGTAAAATATGATGGAAGAGATACTCATCGTCCGGGACATAAATTTGCAGAATATGAACTTAAAGGTGTTCCCGTTCGAATTGCAATTGGACCAAGAGATCTTGAGCAAAATAATGTTGAAATTGCCAGAAGAGATACATTAGAAAAGAAAATATATTCTCAAGATAATATTGCTGATACAATTTCAGGTTTACTTGCTGATATTCAGGAAAATATATACAATAAAGCTCATAAATTCAGAGAAGAAAATACTTTTAAAACAAATTCATATCAGGAATTTAAGGATATTCTTGAAAATAAAGGTGGTTTTATTTTAGCTCATTGGGACGGAACACCAGAAACCGAAGAAAAAATTAAAGCCGAAACTAAAGCAACAATAAGATGTATACCTATTGATGCCGAAGAAGAAGACGGAAAATGTATTTTTACAGGAAAACCTTCGAAAAGGAGAGTGATATTTGCAAAAGCATATTAATTAATGAGTTATAAATTTCTAATAAAAAGACTGTCGTTTTAGGCAGTCTTTTTTTGTTAAATAAACAATTTTTAAAATACATTTGATAATCTTTTATTCAATCAAAGATAAATTTTATCTTTATAACTATAAAAATTGATAGAATCATGATAAAAAAGGAAGACTTAATTATTAAAAAATTAACAGAAAAAGCCGAAATGAAGCAGCAGGTTTTCTCTAATACATTAGAAATTTTTAATCAGTTAAAAAATGTTTTGATTGAAATTGCTGATTCATACAGTAAAAAAATTGGAAATGTAAAAGGAAAACCTTGGATTAAATTTATTGATAGAGGCAGTTTTCAATGCGCTTTAAAATTTGCCGGAGATATGATTTTATTCAATATGCATTCAAATGTTTTTGAATTTAATAAGGAACATCAAATTTGGAAAACACCGTATGCTCAAAAAAATGTAATGGGAACTTATTGTGGAATTATTAACATATATAATTTTCTTTCCGATTCTTTCAAATACAATAGAGAATCTGATTTAGGTTATCTGGTTGGCAGATTATTTATCAATAAAGATTTTCATTATTTTGTTGAAGGAAAAAGACAAATGAGTTCTCTTTATAAAGATTTTGGAGTTGCTACAATTGATAAAAATGCGCTAAAAGAAGTAATTGAATCTTCATTACAATATGTGCTTGAATTCGATTTACTTGTTCCACCATACGACAATATGAAAATTATTTCTTTAGAGTTGGTTCAGCAAAAAAATCAAAAATCGGCAATACAAACAGGTAAAAGACTTGGTTTTCAATTTAAATCAGACGATATTCAAGGTGAAGAAGCTGTTTATACAGGGCACTAATAAAAATGGCTAACCTTAACAGAAAAATATCGCCGAAATTCAATTTAATTGATAAGCTCAATTATATTGATATTAATAAACATTTGTTGGATAATGGCATTGAGGTTTATGAGTTAAACTCTGATTATCAGGATGTTATTAAACTGGAAATAAGCTTTAAAGCCGGAACATGCGAGTCTGAAAATATATTAATTCCAAGCTTCACTAATTCAATGTTAATTCAATCAACAAAATCAAAAAGCTCATCAGAAATTGCTGAAAAACTTGATTTTTATGGTTCTTATGTTAGCTTAGAAAGTGGAAAGCATTTTTCAAGCGTTGTTCTTTATTCATTAACATCTTTTTTTGAGCAATCGGTTGAAATTGTTGAAGATATAATTAAAAACCCAACTTTTCCTAAGAATGAATTTCTAATCGATTTACAAAACGAAAAACAACAATTTATTGTTAGCCAAGAAAAAGTTGAATATATTGCACATAATAGCTTTTATGAAGCTGTTTTTGGCAATAAACATCCTTATGGGCAAGTTTTAAAAATAGAAGATTTCAAAAAACTTAAAATCGATAAACTAAAAGACTTTCATAAACGTTTTTATAGTTCTGATAATTGTACAATTGTAATTTCAGGAAAAACGAATAATGAAACTTTTAAAATTTTAAATGATAAATTTGGAAAAACAGATTGGAAAAATACAAATAATATAAAAAAAGCAAATTATAGTTTTATTGAGCAAAAAAATCAAAAAATTATACTTAATAAAAAAGATGCAGTTCAAACGAGCTTAGTTATAGGATGCAGAACAATTACTAAAACTCATCCTGATTTTTTAGGATTAAACGTTCTAAATGAAATTTTTGGTGGATATTTTGGTTCAAGATTAATGCTAAATTTAAGAGAGAAAAAAGCTTTAACTTATGGAATTTATTCATATATAAATTCTCTTTTAAAATCAGGTATTTTTATTATTTCAGCAAATATTCCAAAAGGATTTGAAGAAAAAGCAATTGAAGAAATATATAAAGAAATTAAAACTATTAAAGAAATAAAGGTTCAAGAATCTGAATTAGAGTTGGTTAGAAATTATATGATGGGAGAAATATTAAGAGCATTTGATGGGCATTTTAATCAATCTGAGATTTTTCTCAACCTTCTTCAATTTGGTTTAACTTATAAATATTTTGATGATTATATACAAACATTAAAAACTATAACACCTGAAAATATTATGGAGCTTGCAAATAAATACTTGCAAACAGATATTTTTACTCAAGTTTTGGCAGGTGATTTGTGAAAAAATTATTAAAAAAATAAAATGATTAAAAATATTACAATCATATATATTATTTTGCAATTCGCTTTCGCAGATATTTTATTTGCACAAAGCGTTGAAATACCTGTTATTGATAATGTTACAGTTGATCTAACAAGTCAGAAAGTAACTATTAACTGGCATGTAAATTCACCTTTATTAATAGACGGATATATTATTAAAAGACAAATTTTTGGCGAAACAGGCGTTGTTGAAGGTAGTTTTAATACAATTGCAACTATAAACGATAGAAATCAAACAACTTATATTGATAACGGAACAGATTTTGGAATTGCCGAACCCGAATTAGGAGTTGAAACATACCGAATTGCAGCTTTTAAAGATGATGCAGGCGTTATTGAATATAGCAATATGAGCGGAAAAGCTTCTACTTTATATTTGTATCCTGTTGATTTTGATTTATGTCTGGAACAAAATACTATTTACTGGTCTGCTTTTAAAAATTTTGGAACCGATATTGGCGGTTACAGAATTTATTATAAAAATAATATTGCTGATATTCCTGTTTTATTAAATGAAGTAAGTTCGCAAGACACAGCGTTTATACATTCAAATGTTGATGCAAATGTCGATTATTATTATTTTATCCAAGTATTTAATATAGATAATTCTTTACAGTCAAGCTCTAATATTCAGTTAGTTACAACAACAATGCCTGTACGACCTGCAATAATGAATGCCGATTTTGCAAGCATTAATTCATATCAAAAAGTAGATTTGTCCTTTACTGTAGATGAAAATGCAATTTTAAATTCATATGTTTTGCTTAAATCCGATTCAATTTATGGAACTTATGACACATTAGCAGCTTTTCCTGCCGGAATTGCAGAAATTTATTATACCGATTATATTAAAGCATCTCAAGAAATTTTATACTATAAAGTAATTTCTCTAAATACTTGTAATATTAAGTCTAAAGAAAGCAATATTGCCCATAATATTTTGTTAGAAGCATATGCTAATAAAGATAATTCTAAAATTAATATTTTAAATTGGACAAAATATAAAACATGGCTTGGAGGTGTTGATAACTATAAAATTTATAGAAGTGTAGATGAAGCTGATTTTCAGCTAATTGAACAATTAAGTTCAAACGATACTGTTTATAAGGATGATGTAACAGAATTTGTTCAGCCCGAATTAAACGGAAATGCAACAAAAGGTCATTTTTGCTATTATATTGAAGCTACTGAAGGTTCTGGAAATCCTTATGGGATTGTAGGAATTAGTAAATCAAATATTTCATGTGCACATCAGGAAACTGTAATTTATATTCCAACAGCATTTAATCCTTATAGTGCAAAAGATGAAAATAGAAGTTTTAAACCAGTAATTTCTTTTGTAAATGATTATAGTTTAGTGGTTTACAATCGTTGGGGAGAAATCGTTTTCAAAAGTAATAATTCTATGGAATCTTGGGATGGAAGTTTAAATGGGCAAATATGTAAAAAGGGAACTTATGTTTATCATCTAAAATATAGAACAAAAAATAACGAATTAATTGAAAAATCAGGTCAAATAAATTTAATTTATTAAAAAAAATTGATGAATAATAAAGCTTCTGATATAGAGATAAAAGGTGAAAAGGAAGTTCGGGATGCATTTCTCGAATTGTTGGAGCTTTGCCCAAGATGTAATGAAGGAGAAAATAGGAAACTTATTATAAAAGCATTTAATTTTGCATACGATGCACACAAAGGAACCAAACGCGGAACAGGCGAGGCTTTTATTATGCATCCAATAGAAGTTGCAAAAATAGTGGTTAAAGAAATAGGTTTAGGAGTTAACTCTGTAATGTGTGCTTTAATGCACGATATTGTTGAAGATAATGATGATATTTCTTTAGAAATTGTACAAAATCATTTTGGCGAAAAAATAGCGTCTATTATTGATGGTTTAACAAAAATTACAAATGTTTATGATGCAGAGCAAAACCTTCAGGCTGAGACCTTTAGAAAAATGCTAATGTCAATTCATAAAGATATTAGAGTAATTTTAATAAAACTTTCAGACAGGCTTCATAATATGAGAACGCTTCAAGGAATGCCTGAAAACAGACAAATTGTAAAAGCCGGCGAAACTTTATACGTTTATGCACCTTTGGCCAGAAGACTTGGCTTAAATAAAATTGGAAGAGAGCTTGAAGATTTAAGTTTTAAGTACTATTTGCCTGATGATTATAAAAATTTAATGCAAATTATTGAGGCAACAGAAGATAATAGGACTAAATTGCTAAATAAATTTGAAAATAAAGTTAAGCAATTATTAAAAAATGAAAATATTGAATTTAAAATTGTAGGAATACGAAAGTCTCTTTATGCTACATGGACAAAGATGAAGGATAAACATTTTGCATTTGAAGACATTCACAATTTTTATTCGTTAAGATTAATTTTTGAAAGTGATAATGAAAAAACAGAAAGAAGCCAATGCTATAAAATATATGAAATTATAACAAATATTTTTATGGCACGAAGCGGAAGTTTGCAGGATTTAGTGAAAAACCCTAAAGCAAATGGTTTTGAAGCTTTAATTGTTGACATTATGCGTGAAGACGGAAATTGGAATGAAATCCAAATATTAAGTAAAAGAATGTCAGATATTGCTGAAAGAGGTTATTCATCAGAAAAACAGAATGAAGGCAAAGAAGATTTAAGTGAAAGAGAAAAGTGGATTCAAGAAGTTGGTAATCAGCTTATTAATCCCGGGAAAAACGCTTTAGAGTTTCTAGATAATTTTAAATTAAACTTATACATTTCCGAAATTTATGTTTTTACTCCAAAAGGCAAAATTATTAAATTACCAAAAGGATCAACAGTTTTAGATTTTGCATTTCAAATTCATACTGATTTGGGTTTGAATTTTATGGCCGCAAAGGTTAATAAAAAATTAGTAAATCATTTGTATGTTTTAAATAGTGCCGATCAAGTAGAAATAATTGACTCTAAAATATCAAAACCTGATAAATCATGGTTAAAATCGGTTGTTACAGCCAGAGCAAAACTAAATCTGAAAAACTATTTTAAAAAGGAAAATAAAGAAAATATTACAATTGGTAAAAATAAATATTTTCATATTATGGATTCTTTACATATAGTTTCAAGTGATTTTTCATTAGATAAATTATTGAAACAATTGACTTTAAAAAATGAAGAACATTTATTTTTTAATTTAGCTAAAAAATTAATTAGCGATGAAGAACTAATTAAAGGATTTAGAGCAGTTACATCAACCAGTTTTTTTAATAACCTTATTCCATCAATTTTCAAATTTAAAACAAGTGATGATTCTGTTGAATTATCATTGAATTTTAGCCATAAACATCCATATATTATAAACGAATCAGGAACTGAAAAAAATTATGTAATTGCCGATTGTTGTAATCCTATTCCTGAAGATAAATCAATAGCATTTAAAAATGAAAATGGTGAAATAATTGTTCATCAAATAAATTGCGAAACTGCAATTAAAATTAGCGCAGAACATGGTAAATCTACAGCTCGTGTAATTTGGGGAGAACATAAACTGCATATTTATCCTGCAAAAATTGAAATTAGTGGGGTTGATAGAAAAAATCTATTATTGGATATTACAAGCATTATTTCAAATGACATGGATGTAAATATGAAATCAATTTTTGTTGAAAGCAATAATGGAATATATGAGGGAAATGTTGTTTTGTATGTGTCAAACTTAAAATCTTTGAATAAATTAATTCTTAAAATAAAAAAAGTTAAAGGCATTACTAGCGTAGAGAGAGTAAAATTTTAATTTTAAATTGAACGCTATAGTTTAAATACTTTGTGATGCGTAAAATTATTTGTATTGTATTGATTGATAGGTGATTATAAAGTATAGATTAGTAATTGGTCATTAAAAATAAACTTCTAATATTTTTAATGACTAATTATCAGTATACTAATTACTTACAAAAAATAAGTAATGCAGATTTATAAAATATCTCAAAAAATCTAAACCAAAACCTAATTTAATTGTAACTAGTTGATTATCATAAGTTTAAATTTGTAATATTTTTCACTTTAATTAATGATGTTTAATAAATCAAGTAATTTATTAGTTTGATGTAAAATATATATATTTTGCTTTTATTTTACATCAAATTTTGTTATATTGTATTAAAGCAATTATTGACTATTAAAGCATATGAGCGTAGTTGAAAAAGAAATAAAAAGTCAGGATAAAGAACTTTTTTCAGACAAAAAAATAAATGATGAGTATGAAAATGTTGAAAAAGAAAGTATACAAAAATTTAAAGATTTTATTACTAAATGCAGAAGATTAAAGAAGAATGAAGATCAAGAATTATTATGGAAAGCTTTTTATTTTGCAAATAACGCATTTAAAGGAATTAAAAAAAATCCTTCAGAATATTATATAGAACACTCAATAAATGTTGCTAAAATTGTAGTTAATGATATCGGACTTGGCACTAAATCAGCAATAGTTGCGCTTTTGCACGATATTGTTGATGAAACAGACATCCAAATTGAAGACATTAAAACTATTTTTGGCGATAAAATTGCCTCAATCTTATCTGGTTTAACCAAAATAAGAGAAGTAATTGATAGTCAGAATATTGTACAAGCAGAAGCTTTTAGAAAAATACTTTTAACTCTTTCTGCAGATATTAGAGTTATATTTATAAAAATAGCCGACCGTTTGCATCATATGCGAACAATTAAAGAATATTCAGAAAAAAAACAATTAAAAACAGTTGCGGAATCTTTATATGTTTATGTTCCATTAGCACATAGGCTTGGTTTATATAATATAAAAACCGAACTTGAAGATTTAAGTTTAAAATTTAAACATCCCGAAATCTACAATGAAATAGCAAGTAAAATTTCAGGTACAGAAAAAAAAAGGATTCAGTTTATAACTAATTTTTCATTACCAATTATTAAATCTTTAAGCTTACAAAATATTGATTTCGAGATAGATGGAAGAGCAAAATCAATTTATTCTGTTTGGTCTAAAATGCAAAAGAAAAATATTAGATTCGAAGAAGTTTATGATTTATTTGCTATCAGAATTGTTTTTAATCCAAGTTCACCTGAAAAAGAAATTGAAGAATGTTGGAAAATATATTCAAGCGTTACAAAAATATACGAAAAAGCTAATCCAGGAAGGATAAGAGATTGGATAACTCAACCTAAACAAAATGGTTATGAAGCTTTACATTTAACCGTTTTAAGTCCTCAAAACAGATGGGTTGAAGTACAAATTCGCTCTAAACGAATGAATGAAATTGCCGAAATGGGATTTGCATCTCATTGGAAATATAAAGGTATTGAAGATAAAAAATCTGAACTAGATGTTTGGATTGGCGAAATAAAAGACAAATTAAACGGAAACTCAGAAAGTACTTTAGATTTTTTTGATAGTTTTAATATAAATTTATTTTCATCTGAAATACTTGTATTTACACCAAAAGGTAAAATTATTACTTTGCCAAAAGACGCTACTGTTTTAGATTTTGCTTTTGAAATTCATAGCGATATAGCTTTATCATGTATTGGTGCAAAAATTGGAAGAACTGTTGTTCCTGTAAATTATCAACTTAGCAGTGGCGATATTGTTGAGGTTTTAACATCAAGCAATCAAAGACCGGTTGAAAAGTGGTTTAATTATGTTGTTACAAACAAAGCTAAAAAAGCTCTAAGCAAAGTTTTTAATGAAGAAAAACAATATTACATCAGAGAAGGGAAAAAAGCATTTAAATATCTCATCGCAAAAAATAAAATCATTATTGATTTTAAAATTTTAAAAAAAACGCTAAAATATTTTAATTTATCAACTAAAAAGGATTTATATCTTCAAATTGGTAACGAAACAATTGATAAAATTGTATTAATTAAAATAATAAAAGAAAAATCTACAAATAAATTTGTAAAATACTGGAAATTACAGTTTTCAGAAACTGATTTATTGAAAACTCTTGAACATAAGGAATCTAAAATTAAAATTGATGAGTTAAAGTTAAATTCTTTTATTGAAATAGCTTCTTGCTGTAATCCTATTCCGGGCGATGAAGTAATTGGTTGTGAAAGTGATGAAGGAAAAATTTGTATCCATAAATCAAATTGTAAGGAGCTTAAATCTGACATTAATCAGGAATGTAAGGAAATAATAAAAGCAAAATGGACAGCTCAAGAAATTGCCTCAAAACTATATAGAATTGAACTTACAGGCGAAGATATAGCAGGATTAGCGAACAAAGTAACTTCTATAATTGCAGTTGAACTTGATATTAATATAAAATCGCTCCATTTTGATACATTACATAATAAATTTTATGGCATGGTTGATATATATATTGCTGATAATGAAGTAATTAATAATCTTGTAGAAAAACTTAGAAATATAAAAGGAGTAGAACAAGTTATAATTCAAAAAGATTTTGACATATAGAATTAGATTGTTTATCAAAAAAGCAAACACAAGAAAATATACTTTGAAAATGATATTTAGTAAAGTTTTTTTATTTTGATTCTGAAATTTACTAAATTGCTCATTTTCTGCAAAATAGAAAGTAATAAGCACTTATTTAAATAATTTATTAGGTGCTTTAATTTGTTTAATTAAAATTCAATTTTATCATTTAAAAAAAATGTTAATCAAATTATATCATTTAATAATAAAAATAATTTAATTGCGTTTTCAAATAAAAGATTTAATAATTTACACTTTGGCCTATGAAAAACTTTTACAATTTATTTTTTTCTTTAAATAATCTTAATGAAGATGAAAATTTTTTAATTGATTTTGATAAAAAAGATGATGAAGAAAAGAGAGATTCCAAATTTTTAAACAATTTTTTTGAGAAAACTTTATTTACTCCAAGAAAAGAAGTTGTAGATAATATTATTGAAATGCTTCACAAAGGATTAATTTAGTTTTTTAAATAAAAGTATAGAATAGCTTTGAGTAGATTATCACTCAAAGCTATTTTTTTATAAGATTTTTACCAAAATAAATATTTAATTGACTGATAAATATTAATTTATTTTTATTTAAATTATATTTGTTCGGTAATTGTTATAGTAAATTAAAAAATAACCCATGCGAAAAATTTCACTTCTTTTTTTATCAATAATATTTTTTTATTTATTTTCAAATGCACAGCAAAGTATAGAAATTCTTGAAAAAAAATTGCAAACAGCAGAAGAAATAGAGAAAAATGAGATTCTGTATAAACTATCGAAAGAATATTTACCAATATCAACAGAAAAAAGCCTTAAGTATGGCAATAAAGCTTATGAACTTGCCAAAAAAATGAATGATAAGAATATGCAAGCTAATTCGTTAAACATGATTGGAACTGCATATTTTAAACAAGAAAATTATAAATCTGCAATAAAATATTACGAAAAAGAATTAGAGTTAAGAAAATTGCTTGGTCATAATATTTCTAAATTAAAAACTTATTATAATATTGGTTCAGCATATGAAGCTAACGGTAAAACTAAAAAAGCTCTTTCTATTTATGAAGAAATACTTAAGGAAGCAAGAGCCGTTAAATATCCAAGTCTTGTTTGTAAATTATATGAATCAGTTGTTAAAATATATGCAAGTCAAAATAATTATAAAGCTGCATTTGAATATTTACAAGAGTTTAATAGTTATAAAGGATCTACTAAAATTACATATGAAAAACAAAAAATTAATATACTAGAAACAAAGTATGAATCTGCAGTAAAGGAGAGTGAAGAAAAAAAAATGCAGTTAAATATTGTAGATAGCACATTAACTGTTGTAAAAAATGAGAAAAGTGATTTAGTACAAGATACTATTAAAAAAAGTGAAGAAATTGGACAATTGTATATTGATAAAAAAATTAAAGAAGAAAAAATTCAAAAGCAAAAAGAACAAGTTAAGTTGCAACGTCAATGGTTAATGGCATTTACGGTTTTTTTTACAGTAATATTAATATTTTTAATCATAATATTTAGCCTTTATAGAGCAAAGCGAAAAGCAAATAAACTTTTAGCATTACAAAACGCAGAAATTATAGAAAAAAGCGAAGAAATTTCAGCTCAATCGGAGCAATTATTGGAAAGAAATGCAGAAATACAAGAACAAAATGAAGAAATTGAAACTCAGAAAGAAGAAATTGAAATTCAAAGAGATATAGCATTAAAACAAAAAGAAGATATTGTTGATAGTATTAATTATGCAAAAAGAATTCAAAAAGCAATTTTCCCTTCGGATGAGTATATAAATCAGATATTAAAAGAATATTTTATATTATTAAAACCCAGAGATATTGTAAGTGGTGATTTTTATTGGGTTAGCGAAATTAAAAACTTTATTATTGTTGCTGTTGCTGATTGTACTGGACATGGCGTTCCCGGAGCTTTTATGAGTATGCTTGGGACTTCTTTTTTGAATGAAATAGTTAGTCCGAGAAGTCTTGATAATGCAGGAGAATTATTAAACAGATTAAGAAATAAAGTGAAAAAATCCTTAGGTCAAAGGGGAAGAGAAGATGAAACAAAAGACGGAATGGATATAGCCTTGTATATTATTAATTCTGAGACACTTGAGTTGCAATTTTCCGGAGCGTATAATCCACTTTATATTTTACGGGAAGGTGCTGAGGAGCTCATTCATTTAAAAGCTGACAGGCAGCCAATTTCTGTTTATATTGTAGAAAAAGATTTTACTAATCATAAATTTCAATTACAAAAAAATGATTGTCTTTATACTTTTTCAGATGGTTATATAGACCAGTTTGGTGGCGAACTTGGGCAAAAATTTAAAACAAAGAAATTTAAAGAATTATTAATTGAAAATTATAAAAAACCAATGAAAGAACAAAGAGAAATTCTTAATCAAACTATTATAGATTGGATGGGAACAGATCATGATCAAATTGATGATATTGTGGTTTTTGGACTTAGAATATAAGAAATTTTCAAAAAAAATCTATAAAGCCGATTTTAGAATCGGCTTTTTTTTATTTCTGAAATTGAAGAAATTTAATTATAAATTCTCTTTGCTCTAGAGCTGCAAGATGAAAATAAAACCATTTTTTATCGCTTCCCAAAATATAATTTGGCTTATCTTCTTTAATTTTTTTCACAATATTATTGGGTTTTACAACACTTAATGCTTCGTTATGCCATTGTTTTGAATCGTAATAAAATCCAATTTCAGGAAAAACTTTTTGAAATTTATTGAATTTCTCGTCAAGTGAATCGCTGTAAAATAAGAAACATTCATTCAGTTTTGTTTTTAAAGATTCCCATTCTGATTTTTTATTTATACCTATAAATATGTTAAAAATATTTTCAGCAGCTTCAAGAAAAATTTTGGAATTATCTCTTTCTATAATAGTGTTTGTACTAAGTTTTCGATATCTCCATTTAAGATGCGATTGATCCGGATAACTTGCGGCTTCGGCATGACCAATATCTGGCAATGAGTTGTATTCCAGATTGTTAATAAACGAAATCTTTTCCCATTTTCCTTCTTGATATAATTCAATATCCTCAATATCGTTTTCAACTGAATTGTGGCGACCCGAAAATCCTTGGTGAGCCCAAGTGTCTGAATATGTATGTATTGCAATTCCCAATCTTACTAAATTCATTATTCTTTCTTCGCCTGTGGTTTTACTTAATTCCGTTTTAGCTAAAAGAACCAAATTTTTAGCTAAATTACCATTTGGGTTTACAATAAATGAATCATTTTCACTTTTTAATTCATCTAAATCTGCTAAAAAATGAAAGGGAATATATATTCTATCTTGAACATCTTTTTTAAATCCTTTTAAAAATTGCAGTCCTTTATGAGCTGTGCAAACAGGATTGAATGTTTTATTTGAAAATCGTTTATGCAAAATATCTAATCTTCCATTTACATTCATCTCTTCATGATCAACAGCATCATCTACAAATTGACAAGAATATGCTATTATCTGAGAATCTTCAGATGAAAAACCAACTTTTTCCATCAAAACTCTTATTGTATTGTAATGAAAATCTATCTGCACTTTTTTATATTTTTTAATATGTAGCTTCTGGTTTTAAGTTCCAAGTTTTTAATTCCTAATTTTTAATTCTCAATTCCTATCGGTTCCCAGCCTTTTTCATCAAAAATATAAAACTCTTTAAATCCTTTGTCAATCAATAAATTTCTTACTTCCGGCAACAAAGCCATTACATCTGTTGGATTGTGTGTATCTGCATTAATGCACATTTTTATATTTAGTTCTTTGCACTTGTCTAAAACAAAATTTGAAGGGTAAAACTCTTCATTTAATCCTTTTAAAACGCCTCTTGTATTAACTTCTAAAATAGAATCGCTTTTTGAGATTATATTCAGAGTTTCAAAAACTAAATCTTTGTACCATTTTTCATTTTCATCGAAAAAAAAATTGCCTTTGTTATATTTTTTTATCAAATCTAAATGTGCAACAATATCTGGTTTTTCATCAATAATCATATTATTAACTTGTTCGTAATAATATTTAACAAGTGATTTAATATCGTTATTGAAAAGTTCTTTTAGGCCTTTTTCATATTTGATTTTTCCTCCATCATAATCCCAAGCACTTCCATCATCAAAAAAACCTAAAAAATGAACGCCGCCGATAGTATAATCTAAGTTTAAATGTTTGAAATTATTTATACCAATAATGTTTTTGATATAGTCTATTTCCATTCCAAGAAATATTTTTATTTTATCCTGATATTTAATTTTTAATCTCTTTATCTCATTAATATATGCAAGCAGATTTTCAAATTTCATGTTCCAACCGCTGTAAAATGGAACCGGCGAATGACAAGAATATCCATAAGCGTACATTTTATGTTCTATTGCAGATATTGCATATAGTTCTGCTTCACCTTTTCCATCACTAAAACTTGTATGACTGTGATAATTTGTCCACTTCATTTTTATATTTTATTGATTTATCTCAAAGTTAAATATTTTATTTAAGAATGAAAATTATTTAAAAATGAAAATTTCAAAAAATACATTATCATTTAACATTTTTTAATAGAATATAATTTGACATAAGTTTAGGATGCATTAAATTTGTTTAAAGTTGAAAATTTTATTTTATTAAATAAGATTTTTTCATAATAGGGTTTAGGTTAATAATTGGGCGGATTGGTTACCCGCCCTTTTTTTATATCAATAATTGAAAATATTAAAAATATCAATTTAAATTTTAATTTATGAAGTTGTTAATGATTTTTTCAGAAAAATTTTCTTATAAACTAACATTAAAAAATCTAGAAGCTGCCGAAAATGTTACTGAAGGTGATGATTTTGAGAATTGTATTGTAGCGTTTATACAAGCTGAAGAAAAAGACGAAGAAGATATTGTTGGAATTGAAAAAAAATTGGTTAAGAATTTAAAATGGGCAGCCAGTAAAAATAATACTAAATTTGTTGTACTTCACTCATTTGCACATTTATCAGAAAGTAAAGCAAATCCTGAATTTACAAAAGAGCTTTTTAATATGGCTGAATCAAGATTGCAAAATGCTGATTATCAAACAGCTCAAACTCCTTTTGGTTATTTTCTTGATTTAGATATGAAAGCACCAGGATTTTCTTTAGCAAGAATATTTAAGTCTCTGTAGAAGTTTTATTTGTATTATTTAAAATTTAAATGTTTTGCAAAAAATGTAATTAATTTTGATTTTACCCAAAAAGAAAGAGCAACCTTTTTGAAGTTGCTCGAATTCTTTACTTAATTACTAACCTAAACCTGCAGCAAAGATAAACTGGTTTTATGTTAAATTCATTGAATACTTCTTAAAAATTGTTAAAGTTTTGAGATATAGTTAATCTTTAAATAAACATAAAAGATTAAAATAGACTTAATTAAGTGTTTTTAGGGGTTTAAATAAGGAATTGTGCCTTATGGCTATTTTTTTGTATATTTAGCTTTAAAATTAATTCCTTATAAAATATAGATTTTAGTATTCTTAGAAATATTTTTATAAATCAAGAAAATAATGATGGATAATATACACGAAGCGGCTAAATTTTTAAAAAACTCTAAATATGCTGTAGCATTTACAGGTGCAGGAATTTCAGTTGAAAGCGGTATTCCGCCTTTTAGAGGAAAAACAGGTTTATGGAGTAAATATAATCCTATAGTATTGGATATCAACTATTTTCATGCAAAACCACTTGAGGCATGGAAAGTTATAAATGAATTATTTTATGATTTTTTTGGAAAAGCCAAGCCTAATTCTGCTCATTTTGCAATAGCTGAAATGGAAAAATCAGGAATTATTAAATCTGTAATTACTCAGAATATTGATAATTTGCATCAGGAAGCAGGAAGTAAAACGGTGTTTGAATATCATGGAACTTCTCAAACAATGGTTTGTGAAAAATGTGCTGAAAAGTATTTATCTAAAGATGTTGATTTAAATACACTTCCGCCTTTTTGTAAGAAGTGCAATTCTGTTTTAAAACCCAATTTTATTTTTTTTGGCGAAGGAATTCCTGAACCTGCTAATAGATTATCGTTTGAAGCTGCTTATAATGCTGATGTTTTTTTAGTTGTTGGTACTACCGGCGAAATAATGCCTGCATCTCTTATTCCGCACAGAGCTAAAGAAAATGGTGCTAAAATTATTGAAATTAATGTGGAAAACTCAAGTTATACTAATTCGATAACTGATATGTTTATTGAAGGAAAAGCAGGTGAAGTATTGCCGAAACTTTTAGACGAAATTTTAAAAATCTAATTTTACAGCCATTATTAAAACATCATCTGTTTGTTTATTATCAGCTTTCCAATTTTCAAATGCTGAATTGATATTATTTATTTGATTTTCGGGTTTAATGTTCTGATTATCAATAAATAACTGTTTTAACTTTTTGGTCATGAATTTCTTTCCATTTTCACCGCCTAATTGATCTTGAAATCCATCTGAAAACATATAAAGTGTAGAGTCTTTATCAATTGGTAATATATGGTTTGTGAATTCAACATCATCTTTTTGCGAATATATTTCACCTATCGAAATTTCATCGCCTTCAATTTCAGTAATTTCTTCGCCTTTTACAATATATGCAACATGATTGGCACAAGATAATTCAATATTATTGTTCTTTTTATCAAATTTACACAGTGTTATATCCATTCCGTCTTCATGGTCATCATCGCCAGATTTGCTTTGACTTAATGCTTTATTCACTCCAATATTGAGCTCTTTTAATATGTCTGAAGGTTTGTAAATTCCTCTTTCATTTACGATATGATTTAGTAATGAATTGCCAATCAATGACATAAACGCTCCTGGAACTCCATGACCTGTACAATCAACAGCCGCTAAAAATAAATTATCTTGATGAACCGAGAACCAATAAAAATCTCCACTTACTATGTTTCTTGGTTTAAAATAAACAAATGAGTTATTAAAAAAATGACTTAGTAACTTATCAGAAGGAAGTATTGCATCTTGAATACGTTTTCCGTAGTTAATACTTGCCATTATCTGATGGTTTTGCGATTTAATTTTATTGTATTGTTTTTCTAATTCAATATTCTGATCTTCAAGTATTTTATTTATTTTCTTTTTATCTCTATAGTTTATATAAATAACCAATATCAGAACAACTAAAAGAATAGAACCGATAAGAAATGAAATTAACATTATGTTTTTGTTCTTAATTACCAAGTCTTTAAGTTTTATTTCTTTTCTTGCATTTTCAATTTCTTGCTCAGCAGTTTTCATTTCAAGTTCCATAAAGCTTAGCTGAGATTCTCTTTGTTCTATTCTAGCACTGTCTTCTTTGGTTTTTGCATTTAGTCTGTCAATTTCCAGTTCATATCTGGCAACATCCATTAGCTCTTTTCTAATTTCCAGTCTGTTCTTTTTTATATCAAGTTTTTCTGATTCTGATTTATTGGCAATTTTATTTAATGTCTTAATTTTTTCTTCTACTGTTTTAACTTTTTCTTTATTTCTAAATTCTTCTTCGTTAACTGATAATTTTTTAAAATCATCAGTTGAAATTTCTTTATTTATTATATTTAATGATTGACTTATTTTTACAGTATCTTTTTGTGCTTTTTGTATAATTGCAATTGATTTTTTATTTGCTTCTTTTATAATACTATCAGCTTCTTTTTTTGCATTATTAATAATTTGTTCTGCATCATAACTAGTTTTTTTTGAATTAGATAATTTTAATTTTTCGGCATCAATTTCTGCAATTTTTCTTTTAAGTTCGTTTTCTAATTCTTTAATTTTTGAACTATCTGTTTTTTCGATTTTAACTTCATCAGCACTAATTTTTTTGGCTGTAAAGCTTCCAATTATATCATCGTAATAATATTTAGAAACCGGTAATCCTGCTAGCGAACGCATATCGGCATTCTCTTTATCATCAATTACCATGGCAAAGAATATATCAAAAAATTTTGATTTTTTTGATTCTGGAACTTCTGTATTTACAATAATTTTTTTTGTAACAAATGGATTTTTACTGAATTCAACTAAAAAATTGCTGTTTAATTTAAATTTAAAGCTAAATGCTCCTTGTGCAGTCGTATAAGTAGAATCTATAAGTTTTGAATTTTCATATACTTTTATAAATACATTTCCTAATTTTTCTTTATTGTGAAATATTCGTCCTCTTAATTGAAAATAGCCGTCTTGAGCACTTAGACTATAAACAAAAAAAAGAAAAATAATTATTAAATTATTTCTTTTATTTAAAATATTATACATATTGTGTAAAGAAAATTAATAGTAAGATACAAAATCTAAACTGATTTATTATGCTAACAAAGATAATTTAAAAATTAAGAATTTAAAATTTGTGATAAATTTTGACTATATTAATTTACAGTTTTAATTTTATTTATTTGGATTAATTGTTTCAATTTCGGCATTTTTAATACCCGATTTTTTCAGAATTTCAATTTGTTTTTTTGCTTCTTCGATATTATTATATTTTCCGTAATAGTAATCTATTTTTCCTTCTTTATTTATTTTCGGATGTATTTTTTCTGATATTTTCGGTTCGTACAAAATTACTTGATTTGAATTATCAATATGTATTTTTAATGTATATTGAATTTTATTTGTTGCTTGCTTTTTTTGAGTTTTATTAGATTTTTCTTCAAAAATTACAGAATTTAATATTTCTTCGCTTATGCTATCGTTTTTAAAATCAATATATTGATTGGTTTTATTGTTTTTTATTCTGTAAATTCCGTTTCCTACTTCAACATATTCAAGTGTATCTAAATTTTCTTTTAAATTATTCGTTTTTTTATTTTCAATATCATCAAGCATTGAATTAATTACAAGACTATCAACTGATTGATTTTCAAAATTATTTGTATCGCTTACCGAATTGTGAAGTATATAAACTCCGTTACCTGTTTCTTTAAATTTAGTTTTATTAATATCGTCGGTATTTTCAGATTTGTTTATAATAATATTTTCTACTGATTTTATTGTTGTTGAATCTGTATTATTTATGCTTTTGGTAATATTTTTTTCTGATTTTGCAGAACTGTCTTTTTTTATTGAGATTGTATTCTTGATTATTAATAAATTATTATTTACAAAAAGGCTATCATTTGGCGATTTTATCTTTTTTTTAAAATTATAAGCAATGCTTATTTCATGAATTTGATTAAAAATGTTTGAATATTTTTCGGTTCCAATTTCAATTGCATATCCAATGTTTAAATTTATAAAACTTAATCCTGCCGAAAAAACAAAACCTGGCCTGTTTTTATACGAAATTCCAAGCCAATATTGTTTTTTCCAAATTGTTTGTAGATTTATATCGTATAAAACTAATGATTTTGGATTTTTTACAAATAATAAAGATGGTTTTAGTTCAATATTATTATTTTTTAATTGATAATTATAATTGGCAATTGTTACATAAGAAAGACCAATAATATTCTTATTCTCAAATAGTTGTGGAATAGAAAATCCTAAATCTAAATTTTTAAATTTATAAGAAATGCCGGCCGAAGTTTCAAAATTTGTTCCTACATAATTTTTTGAAGCAACATCAATAATAGCAGCTTGGTTTTCAGCTATTATTAATCCATAATCCATTTTGTTCGATTCCAAACCTGCAGATATTCCAAAACTGATACTTTGTTGGGCTTTAAAATTAACTTTATATCTATAATCTATAAAAGCATTAGTATTGTTAAATAAGCCTTCTTTTGTATTTGAAAATCTTAATCCTGCGCCCATATTATCAAAAAAAGGAGAGTGTAACGATAAGCTGAAAAAAACAGGAGCTCCTTCAACAAAAGAGCTTGTATTTCTATAATTTAAAAAAGAATATAGCGAACCTTCTGAACCTGTATAAGCCGGATTTAGTTGATATTTATTAATAAAATACAAATTGCTGTTTAATATTGTTTGCGAAATGACAATATTACTGTAAAAAGTAATGATAATAAATACAAAAATATTTTTTAATATTTTTATAATAGTTCTATTTTTATTAAATATAATTTTATTCATTTATTAAATTAATAAAACCCGAATATGTTTTTTTTGTTATTAAATTTGATAAAATATAGTAATACGTTCCGGTTGGTAAAGGTTTATTGTTATAAGTACCGTTCCAATCATTTTTATAAGCTTTTGTTTTATAAACAATAATTCCTGAATTATTTCTGATTATTAATTCAAAATCAGTATATTTTTCTACATCTTTTATTTTCCAAAGTCTATTTTTTTCGCTGTTTGGTGTAAAAACATTATTTGCTTCAAAATTATCTTCAACATCAATTATATTTATTGTTATTAATGCTTCCGACTTTTTACTGTTTGAATTGTTATCTTCAACTTCAATTGTTAATTCATATTTTGCAGTAATGTTGTAATTTATTGATTCAGAGTTAATTACAGATATTTCTCCACTATAAGTATCAATATCAAAAATATTGTCAATATTGCCTGATTTTATATTAAATAATATATCATCGCCATCAATATCATTAGCAATAATATTACCAACTATAAAACCATTTTCAATATCTTCGTTAATATAAAAAGTTTGATTTAGAATTTCTGGTGCATTGTTAAAATTTAGATATTCAATTTCAAATATATTTGAGGCGATATTTCCATTTGTTGCTAAGTCAAATGCTTTATTATCAGATATTTGCAAACTAATTATTCCTTCTGATATTGGTGTTATTTCGCCTGTCCATTTTTTATTTGAAATTACTGAATTTAAATTATCAATACTGCCATTTGTAATTTCAATATCATTTATATCAAAATTTGTTACTTCTTCAGTAAAATCAACAGAAAATGGTATTAAAACTAGGCTTGTTGGGCTTGTTTCTGTAGAACTAATAGTTATTTCAGGCTTTTCTGTGTCGTAAATTACTTGATTTTGAATATTATTTGATGCTAAATTTAAATTTCCTGCATTATCTGTTAATTGATCGGCAGGAATATTAATTAAAACTGTTCCGTCGTTTGTCATTCCACTTACTTCAATTGTGTAGTTTAAAGGTCCGCCTCTAACATCTACTGTTGTTGGATTTGCAGTTCCTGATAATTCAACTGAACTATTGTCAAAATTATTAACTGTTTCAGAAAAATTAGCATTAAAATTAATAACTGTGCTATTCGATGGCGTGGATTGTGTTGCGTCTAAAGTTATATCAACTTCCGGTTTATTTGTGTCGTAAACTACGGTATTGTGTGTTATTATGCTTGTTCCATTATTATTTCCTGCAGTTCTGTCAAGACAAATATCAGCAGGAACGTTTATAACAACTGTTCCGTCATTTAACATTCCGCTTATTTCTGCAATAAATTCTCTTTGATTTAAATCTGTTATATTTACATTTTGTGGATTTGCAGTTCCTGATAAGTTCACATCATTTTCATCAAAATCTGTTACATTTTCGCTAAATGTTATTCTGAATTTTATTGGCGATGTATTTGTAATTGAATTTTGAAGCGGATTTAAATCTATTGTTGCTATTGGTTTTATTCCATCAATAACAATGTCTTTATTTGCTGATAATGAATTAGTTGTACCTGGTTCTGCTAATGTTAAACATGCATATAATCCATTTTCATCAATTATAGAACCGCCGTTTAAATCAATTGAGTTTATATTATTGTAATCTAAATCTGAACTAATATCTCCTTGAAGGATTGTATAAGTAAATATTAAAATTGAGCTTTCGCTTCCTGAATTGTATGTTGCATAACGATCATTTGAGCCTGTTTCTAGTAAAATTCTCGGATTTCCAGTTACTGTTACGTTTCCAGAAAATGTTACTGTTATTCTTATTATTTCACCTATTCCGTATGTATTATTGTTATTTAAAGAGCTAACACTAAGCACATTAATCGATTCTGATATTGTTGAAAAATTAACATTATCGGCAGTTTCTTTCGAATGTCCATCGCCATCTCCACCAAAATAAAATTGACTTTGAGCTAATTCTGTATTAAAAAAAATAAATACAGAATGCAAAATCATTAAAATGAATATATTTTTTATTTCTTTATATTTAAAACTCATATTTTCAATATTTTAGCTCAAAAAGATATTATTCTGCATTTCTAACTCCTCGCCATCCGGCATTTGAAAATTTATTATTGCTAGCTATTGTTGCTCTACTTCTGTCAGAAATTTGAAGTCTTGTATAATCTCTTGTAAAATTACCGCCTCTGCCACCGGAAGCATGAAAATTTGGCCAATTTGTTGATGTTGAGATATTTCCATCACCATTATTTCCTGTAAATGTTCTTCCAGCTGAACTTCCAACAGAAACACAATGTTCTGAAAGATTTCCTGATAATTCCATAACACCATAATAAGAACTGCCTGACTGTATTCTGTTTGTTGAACTTGTTGCTGCATATCCGCATCTTAATGGTGCGTTAATTGGTGCATCTATTCCGCCTTCGTCATCAATATCAAAATTGCAAAGTCCATTTCCTTGATTATCAACTACTTCGCTTGTTTCGCCATTATTGTTTATTGTTGAACTAACAATTGTTAAATCTAATGATCCCCATGCGTATTCGTTTGAAACCGGGTCAAGTGTTCCTCTGCATGCTTTTTCAAATTCAAGTTCTGTCATTGGGCGTAAACCAGACCAATCAAGATATGCTAAACCATCATCCCAGCTTAAAAAATTGCATGCAATATTTTGTCCATCGTTTATATCGTTTTGTGTTCCTGATGTATAATCGCAATAAAAAAATAAAGGATCGTCAACTGCTCCAAGAGAAAGACTTTTTATTCCGTTTCTGTTTTGCATTCCGTTTGTTGAACTTAAAACGTATGTGAAACTGATGTTTACTCTTTCTTCTTGTTCTGTCCTAGTTAATGTATTTAAAAAATCAACATATTGTTCTTGGCTGATTTCGTATTTCATTATGTAAAATGCATTATATCCTTTAGGAAATTCTTGTGGAATTGGTCCTGATTGATCGCCGCCTTCATTAAAAGGCCCATCATTGCTATTGTAATATAAATTTCCAGAATTTGTTCCAACATTTATTTCATTTTCATTAGTAATTTGATATGGAGTGTTTGAATTTGGATAAGTGTAAAAATGATTATTTTCATTTCCTCCTGAGCCTATATAAAAACTGTTTTGTGGTATGTAAATCATTTCAATACCAAATACTTGTATGTCAATATCTGTTTCATCACCGTTTAATCCGTTTTCTCCGTAATTCCATCTTAACTTTAAATCGGTAATATTATAAGTATTAAAATTAACATCGCCTGCTGTTGAATAATAAATAAAAACTCCAGTGCCATCTTGTTGAGCATCAGTTATTAAACCATTAGAGTTTATATGTTCAGAATCAATTTTACTAAGCAAAGCATGTTGCCAATTGCCATTATTTACTCTATATTTTGCAAATAACCATATAGAGTTCCAATTTTGTGCATTTATTGAAGAATGCCAAGCGTTTTCGCCATTAACATCAAGTTTTATAAATGTATATTTTTCATTTAAATTATTGCCTTCAATTGAAACATTTGATATAACTATCTTATTTGCAGATAATTGAAAACTGTAATTATTTATCAGAATTATAAAAAAAATATTTTTAATAATTATTTTTAGCATATTGAATGTTTAAATATAATTACTTAAAAAAGACAATAGTATCTTTACATATTTAATTAATATGTAAAACTACACTGATTTAATTATAACACAAAATATAATTAAAAATTATTAATTCTTTAAAAAAAATCAATTAAAAATACTATTTTTTCCTTTTTATGGATAAGTATTTGATTTTTTCTAATTTTGCAGATTAATTTTAAAAAATAAAACTAAAATTGCTCATAATCATATAATAGTTTTCTGCAAATTTATTTAATTGTTGATAATCAGTAATATACAAACACTAAAATCATGAAAAATTTATTAATAATGCGACATGCAAAATCTGATTGGGAGAATTCAAACCTGTCGGATTTTGACAGACCTTTAAACGATAGAGGAAATAAAGCTGCGCCTCTTATGGCTGAAGAAATAATTAGATTAGACAAATTACCTCAAATTATTATTTCATCGCCTGCTAATAGAGCTAAATCTACAGCTCAATTATTTGCAAAAAAAATAGGAATTGAAAATGATATTATTTTCGAAAGAAATTTTTATTCCGGCTATATTGATGATATTGTTGAATTTGTGAAATCTGTTGATGATAAATTTAGCAGAATTATGATAGTGGGACATAATCCTACAATGGAAAGTTTAGTTTCTTATTTAATAAACAACAGACCATATATTGTTATGTCAACAGCAGCTATTGCGTCTATTAATTTTGATATTAAAAAATGGTCTAAACTAAAATTTGGAACAGGAAGTTTAGAATGGCTAATTAAACCTAAAGATTTGCAGAATTTATAAATATATAGTTATGAGAAGATTAATATACATTTTAGTTGTTTTGATATTTTTTATTGTTTCATGCAGTAACAATAAAAGTAATAAAGACACAAATTCAAATTTAGTTGAGAATGTAAATAGTAAAAGCAATGCAGACGAATTAAATATTGAATTTAAAATATTAAACGAAAATAAAAGTGATAAACATAAAATAGGCGAAATCCTAAAGTTTTCAATCGAAAATAAGGATACTATTGAAATTGATTCTGTTAAGTTTTATGTAAATAATAATTTAATTGAAACAAAAAACGAACTGCCGGCTGTAATAGATTGGAATTCAATTGATTCGCGAGTTGGCAGAATAGATTTTAAAGTGAGAACGTTTTATAAAACAGGAAACTCAACCAGTAAATTATCTGTTACAATGCTTTCTGATATAATTCCAAAAGAATATTCGTACAAAGTTATAAATACCTTTAACCATGATAGAGCTGCATATACGCAAGGATTAGTTTATTTAGACGGATTTTTATACGAAGCAACAGGACAAAGAGGAGAATCTACTTTGCGAAAAGTACAATTAGCAAGTGGAGATGTTATACAGTCTTTTACAATAGCTCCTGAAATTTTTGGTGAAGGAATTACTATTTTTAAAGATAAAATTATTCAACTTAGCTGGCAGTCGTATACAGGTTTTATTTATGATAAAGAAAGTTTTAAACTTTTAATGAAGTTTAATTATCAAACAGAAGGTTGGGGCTTAACAGACAACGAAAATAATCTGATAATGAGCGATGGAACAAATAAACTTTATTTTTTAGACACAGAATCATATTCGCAGGTTGATAAGTTGGAAGTATATGATAATAAGACATTTGTAAAAAGTTTAAATGAGCTTGAATATATAAATGGTGAAATATATGCAAATATTTATACTACAAACAAAATTGCAATTATTGAAGCCAAAACAGGAAAAGTTAAAGCATATATAGATTTAAGCGGAATTCTCCCTCAAAAAGATTATGAAAAATCAACCGATGTTTTAAATGGAATTGCCTATGATAAAAAGGGAGATAGATTATTTGTAACAGGAAAATATTGGCCTAAACTATTTCAAATAAAATTAATAGAAAAAATATAAATGTGAAATATGGTTAAATCAAGAGTTTTTATAGGTATAATAATTTTATTATTATTATTTTCTTGTGATAAAAATAAAATTTTTCATGAAGTTTATGCGTTTGACAATTATCAATGGGAAAAATCTAAAATTTTGACTTTTGAACCTGAAATTACAAGCACAAACCTAAGCTATAAGTTTATATTTAATATTAGATATTTTACAGGATTTCCATATAAATATTTGCATTTAAATTTAAATATTACAAACACTGATGGACAAACTTTTACTAAAGAAATAAGTATTCAAATTATTTCTGAGGATTTAAAATATTTGGGTGAAGGAATGGGAGATTATTGGGATATAGATTATGTTTTTATCGATAAGCAAATTATTAATAAAACAGGTAAATATAAAATAGAAATACAACATAATATTGATAATGAGGTTGTTACCAGAATTGGGGAATTC
Organism: Bacteroidales bacterium; assembly: GCA_016937695.1. Taxonomy (GTDB): domain Bacteria; phylum Bacteroidota; class Bacteroidia; order Bacteroidales; family NBLH01; genus NBLH01. The sequence goes on along the minus strand of JAFGWC010000047.1, from coordinate 41,401 downwards.
GGAATAACAATTAGTAAATTATAATAAATATTTAATTAGGTAACAATTAGTAAATAAAATTTGTAATAAAATATAAGGATATTAATATGATATTTAAAGAAAAAGTAGTTTGGATAACAGGAGCATCATCAGGAATTGGTGAAGCTTTAGTATATGAATTTAATAAAAGGAATGCTAAAATAATTATTTCAGCAAGGCGAATTGATGAACTTGAAAGAGTTAAAAATAACTGTAAAAATATTGAAAACATAAGAATTATACAGCTAGATTTAGAAAATCACGATGTTATTGAAGAAAAAGCAAACCAAGCATTTAGCTTTTTCGGTAAAATCGATTATTTAATAAATAATGGCGGAATTAGTCAGCGTTCATTAGTTAGCGAAACACATTTAAATATTGATAAAAAAATTATGGATGTTAATTATTTTGGAACCATTGCATTAACAAAAGCTGTGCTTCCAAATATGCTCAGTAGAAAAACAGGACATATAATTGTAATAAGCAGTGTAGCAGGCAAAATAGGAACAGCTTTACGTTCAGCTTATTCTGCATCAAAACATGCTTTGCATGGATTTTTCGACTCTTTGAGAGCAGAAGTTTGGAAAGAAAATATATTTGTTACAATAATCTGTCCGGGATATGTTAAAACCAATGTTTCTGTAAATGCTATTACTGCCGACGGAACTGCTCAAAACTCAATGGACGAAAACTCTGAAAATGGAATGTTGCCTGAAATTTTAGCTGAAAAAATTATTAAGGCAATTAAAAACAAGAAAGAAGAAGTAAATATTGGCGGACCCGAAATGGTTGGTATTTATTTAAAAAGATGTATGCCTAGAATTTTTTCATCAATTATTAAAAGGCGAAAAGCGGTATAAAAATAATGTAATTTGTAATTTTTAAAAATAAAAGCATATTCAATTTTTATAAATTTAGAATATTTTAATAAATGTAGTTTAGTTATGAGTTTTTATTAAAATTCTAACATGAAAATATAATGAATGAATAATATTATATCCATTAAATAAACAATATTGATATTTCAATTATAAATTGCATTGTATTTTATTATTTTTTGATTATTTTTATACTTATGCAGTAATATTTAAAATTAGTATGATGAAACAACCATGCCAAGTAAATTTTGACACTAGGACATGATTATTACGAACAGATTCTAAACATACAAATGCCTGAGATAGTGGATGTTCCATCTGGCAAATTAAAAACAATTTAAAAATAAACAGATGAAAAATAGAAGATTACTTATTATTTTAACATTTTTTTATTTAATAATTAACTCAAACTTAAAATCACAGCCAAACATAACAAATTATTATAATTATAACGATGTGTTTGCAATTGCAATTGACACTATATCAGGCAGTTCAACCGAAAATACTATTTGGCTGGGAACAAAAAGCGGAGTAGTAAATCTTAGTTTATCTTCAGGCGAAACACAAGTAAAATATAATAAAGAAAATGTTAATGGTTTATCAAGTAATTTTATTATTTCAATCGCAATAGATAATTTGGGAAATAAATGGTTTGGGTCTTTTGATAATGGTGTAACATTCTATAATGGAACGGATTGGATTATTTATAATTCTGAAAACAGCAATATGAACAATCATGTAAATGCAATTACTGTTGAAGGTGATAATTCCGTTTGGTTTGCTTCGCCTGATGGAGTAAGAAGATATTCTAGCTCAAACAATTTTGTACATTATTCTGATGATGGAAATGGACATACAATTTCTGATGTTGTTGATATTTATGCCGATGGATACATGGTTTATTGTGCTACACCAAATTCGTTATTTGTTTTTAACGGAAGTAATAATTCATGGCAAATGTACACTCAAACTCAAATGAATATTTCAGGTTATAATTTAACTTCTGTTGCTGCTCGACAAGGAATTATATATGTAGGCACTGCCGGTGGCGGAGTTTCAAGATATGATGGTGCTTGGTCTAATTATAATGGTTTTACTAATAATTTTGTTACAGATATAACTTTTAATAATGATGGAAAGCCAAGTGCTGCAACGCAATTGGGAGTTTATTATTATGAAACTGGAACATGGGAGCCATGGAGCGCAATGTGGATTTTAAACGATATACGAGTTTTTGCATGCGATGATACAGGCGCAGGCTGGGCTGGTTTTGAACAATTAGGAAATGGAGTTCAAAAAGCAACTGATTATTCAGTTACGGGAATTCCTATGCCTTATGTTGAACCAGAAAATCTGCCAAAAAGCGATATTAACGATATTTTAGTTAATGGAAGCGGAAATGTCCTTATTGCAACAGAAGGCGGCGGACTTAGTATTTTTGATGGAAATACTACATGGAATAATCAAAAGATTACAGGAATGCCGCCGGAAATACCAAGCAATATTGTTAGAGATATTGATATTGTATCAGGTGAAATTTGGTGTGCAACAGATTATGGTGTCGGATTTTATGATTATACTACATGGATAACTTATAATCATTTGAATAGCAGCATAATAGATGACAATGTGAGAAGTGTTGCAATTGATAAAAATGGATACAAATGGTTCGGAACCAATGTCGGTGTTTCTTTTTATGATGGAACTTCATGGACAAATTATACAACAACTGATGGACTACTAAACAACGAAGTAGTTTCAATCGCTGTTGATATAAATAATCATATTTGGTTTTTACATCCATACGGCGTTACAGAATTTGACGGTACGATTTGGAAAACATATAGTCTGATAAATATTGGTTTTACTTCAGGCGCCTATTTAAGTAAAATAGATGCAGAAAAAAGCGCAGGAGGAAAAGGCGTGTGGATTGGCAGTTCGGAAGGAGTTGCATACTATAATGAAACTAATTGGATAATATACAAAACAAGCAATAGCGGTTTAGCCGGAAATGAAGTAACATCTGTATATGTTGATTATTCTGATGTGAAACATTTTGGAACTAAAAATGGCGTAATTTCTATTTTTAATGGAACAAACTGGACTAAAGTAACTACAGATCAAGGACTTGCATCAAGCTATATCAGTGCAGTATATTTTGATGCCTCAAGAAATGCAATATGGTCTGGCGGTCAATGGGGCGGATTATCAAAAATAGAAACAGATCCCATAACTTTGACTATAACTTACGACAAAACAAATATTTGTAAGGGAGAAGAAGTTTCACTTTCAGCAGACCCAAGTGGTGGATTTGGAAATTTTACTTATATATGGACATCAGAGCCTGTAGGATTTAGTTCAAATGATAAAGATATTGGTGTTAGCCCAGATCAAATTACAAAATATATAGTTACAGTTAGCGATGGAATTGAATCTCAAACTGCTGATATTGAGATATTTGTGAATGTTGTTGAGCTATCAGAAATTAGAGGAGCCTCAACAATTTGCGAAAACTCGCAAAATATTAATTATTATGTTAATTATGATAGCGAGAAAGAGTATTATTGGTGGATTGATGGTGGAAATATCACACAAGAAAATAATTTAGAAACAATTTATGTCGATTGGTATGGCGCAAACGAAAATGCAAGTGTTAATTTAACCGAAACATTAATTGATATTGGATGCTCTGTTACATCAAGGTTTCCTGTAAATATTGTGCCAAATGTTATTCCTGAAATATTAAGAAAAGGCGATAATTTACTTATTTGTGTGGATTCCGGACAAGCTCATTATCAGTGGATTAAAAATGAAATGAATATTGAAGGCGCCAATAAACAGTTCTATAATATACCTACTAATTCAGATAGAAACGGAACATATTCTTTACAAGTTACTACAGAATTTAATTGCATAGGATATTCTGATTTTATTGAAATCGGTACAAATGATATTAAAATATTTCCAAACCCTACAAGCGATATTATTAATCTTGAAATTAACAATGATGCTATTGGCCAGGGAATTATTTATATTAGAGATTCCGGCGGAAAAATTATTCAAACAAATTATTTTGAAAAAAATGAAAATAAAAAAACTATTAATTTATTTATAACCCATAATTTGAATGGAATTTATTATGTTGATGTTTATATAAACAATAAATTTTGTTTTTCTAAAAAAATGATTGTAAATTAACTTTTTTAATAAAATAACAAAACAAAATATTTTATGAATCTAAACCAACTAAACAAACTCAGCTTATTTTTAATCTTAATCTTAATTATTGGAAAAGCAAAAGCTCAAGAACGTGTTTTAACAGGGCAAGTTACTGATTTAATGGGAAATCCGCTTGCCGGAGTTAATATTTCAGTACAAGATTATCCTTCGATTATGACTATTACAGGTGCAGATGGCGAATACAGAATTGAGGTTTTTGATTTTTCAAAAGCTTTAATTTTTTCCTTTTCAGGGATGAAAACAAAAGAAGCGCCAATTGGAGATATTGATAGAATATTAGTTAAAATGGAGTATTTACCAATGCAAAATCCTAATCCAATTAGTGTTGGATTTTATTTTAGACCAATAAGTTCAAAATTTTACAATTCTGCTGTTAACGACAGCCCTGAATGGAATTTGGAAAGCCGCATGAATGCAATGATTGAATTAAATTTTAGTTACTTTATTACAACTAATATTGGACTTGGAACAGGTGTTGCAATTGGCTCATACAAATCAAATCAGCACTTAGGAACTTTTAATAATTTTGGTGAAAATTATATTGAAAGAATAGATAAAGACGGCGATAAATATTTTTTGTACAATATTGCTGATATAGTAAACGAAACTACAGATATTAAAGTTGTTTCTATTCCTTTAGTTTTAAAATATCAAATAAGGCAGCATAAAAAAATAGGCTTTTACGCAGATTTTGGATTAAGATTTATGTATATATTTGATACTTATATTAGCGCAGATATAAAATCAGAAACTCAAGCTTATTATCCTGATTATCATATCGTTTTGTATGACTTACCTGAATATGGATTTGAAAATATTAATACAACATTAGATCAAGAAATATCAAAATATGAGTCTGTTAATTTTTCGTTAATGGCTAATTTAGGTTTAAGCTATAAAATGGGAAAAAAAATGCATGCTGATTTTGGATTTTATTTTGAATATGGCTTAACAGATATTGGATTTACAGAGCCTCAATATCAATCTGATTTTTTGAGTACAATTGGTATTCAGGATAAAACATCAATAAGAGCTATAGGATTTAGTATAGGAATTAGATATGAACTTGGGAAATAGTTTTTTACTGAAAGAATATTAAAGTATTTATAGAGAAAAACTTAATTTAGTTATTTAAAATTTCTTAAATCAAAAAAAAACATATAATTAATTGATAATTAACATAATATATTTTTATTTTAATTCAAAATTTTAGATTGTTGCCATTTTTTTTAATAAAAACAAAAAAAATATTTGAATTTTAAAATATTCTTTAATTAGTTTTCGTTAAAGATATAACTCTTATAAAATAGGGTCTTGTTTTTTTTCATAAATGGTTTGGTTAATGATTTGTGTTAATAGATTAAAAATAAAAAGCTGTCTGAAATATAATTTTAGACAGCTTTTTTATGTAATATAATTTTTATTTTTCTAATTCTAATATTCTAACAGATAAACCTTCCATCCAAATATTTTCTAAATCAGTAATTTTTTCATCACTAATAATATCTACTGCTTTTGAGTATTTATTCAGGATTTCTGAAAATCTTTTAGTATTAACTAATTTAGAATTGTTTTTATTAATAATAATCATAACTGCCTGATTTTCAGTATATCTAAAATAAACATAAACACTATTTTCAGGAATAAAATGCTTTAGTTTTCCATTATGGATAACATCTTTATTTTTTCGCCAATTAAGCAGTTTTTTAACATAATTGAATGCTTCAATTTTTTCTTTACTCAAATTCTCTTGCTTAAAAGCGTTAATTTTATCTCCTTTCCAACCGCCCGGAAAGTCTTGTCTGATTTGTCCATGACCGTCAAAATCATTTCCATCCATTAAAATTTCTGTTCCATAATAAATTTGCGGTATTCCTCTTGTAGTTAAAATAAATGCCATTGCAATTTTAAATTTATTATAATTATGATTTAAGCTAGAATAAATTCTTCTTAAGTCATGATTATCAGGGAATATCAAATTTAAATTTGGATTTGTGTAAACAAAATCCTGAGCAAGTACGTAATAAAGTTCCATTATTCCGCCTGTCCATGTATCTTCGTTATTTAAGGCTTTTATTAATGAAAAATGAATAGGAAAATCTGTAACGCTTGGTAAATGAGAGTTATAACCATCTTTGTTTTTTGCATCTTTTTGCCAATATGCTGTCATGCTTTCTTTTTGAAGCCATGTTTCGCCAACAATATTAAATTTTGGATATTCTTTTAAAACAGCTTTAACCCAATTAGCCATCATGTTTTTTTCTGGATAAGGATAAGTATCCATTCTAATTCCGTCAATTCCGGAATATTCAATCCACCATATACTATTCTGTATTAAATAGTTAGCAAGAAATTTATTATCCTGATTTAAATCAGGCATTGTAATATCAAACCAGCCTTTTTCAATTAATTTATCGTCAATTTCTGAGCTGTAAGGATCTGAAACTACTGGCGCACGATAATTTGTTCTTGTAAATTCAGGAAATTGATGTAACCAATCTTTTGATGGTAAATCTTTCATCCACCAATGTGAAGAGCCACAATGGTTAAAAACCATATCCATTATAACTTTTAAGCCGTTTTTATGACTTTCATCTACTAATTGCTTATAGTCTTGATTTGAACCGTGTCTTGGGTCTATTTTGTAAAAATCTGTAATCGCATAACCATGATATGTTGTTCTGGGCATGTTGTTTTCAAGCACAGGATTTATCCAGATTGCAGTAAATCCTAAATCTGAAATATATTTCAAATTGTTTCTAATTCCTTGTAAATCACCACCATGTCTTCCATCAGGATTGTTTCTGTCTGCTTTTTCTAGCATGCCTTCAACATTGTCGTTTTCCGGATTTCCGTTTGAAAATCTATCGGGCATAATTAAATATATTGCATCTGAACTGTAAAATCCTTTATGATTATCAGGATTATTTTCTCTTTTTTTTAGTTCATATTCATAGTTAAAACTTTTATTTTCTTTTTTGAAGTTTATATTAATTATTCCGGCTTTTGCTGTTTTGCTGATTTCTAAATCTAAAAATAAATAATTTTTGTTTTCAGTTTTATTTACTTTAAGAAGTTTTAAATCTTTATTTTTTATAGAAACATTTAATTCTGCAATATTATCGCCATATATAAGGAGCTGTACATTTGGATTTTCCATTCCAATCCACCAATTTGGTGGTTCTACTCGCTTAATTTCTTGTGCTAATGCATTCATTATCATTAATATAAATAGTGAGACTAAAAGTATTTTAAATTTCATTTTTTTTAGATATTTTATTATTAAATTATTATATCATTACATCATTGTATCTTTGAACAATTGTACCATTATTTCTGAATATAAAAAATATTGTATTCCCAAGCTGATAATTTTAGTTCCTTTGTTTGGAATTTTTTATCAGAAAACAATTCTTTAAAGTTATTTTCTGATAAAGTACTGTCTAAATCAACTATTAGGTCTTCTTTACTTAAGTTGCTAATTATTAATACTATATCATTGTTTTTTTCTCGTATAAATGCAAATACTTTTTCAGGATTATTAGTTTTTATTAATTTCATTGAGCCGCCAAAATTTCCATTCCAAAGTGCAGAATGTCCTTTTTTAAAATTTAATAAAGTTTTGTAAAATTCCGATAAATTATTTTCAGAGTTCCAATCAATTTGATCTTTTTCAAAAAATTCAAGTCTTTTGTTTAAACTAACTTCTTGTCCGCTGTAAATCAATGGCATACCTGGAACTGTTGCAGACAATACGGCAAATGTTTTGTATGATTCCGGCATTCTTTCAAATACAGTTCCGTTCCATGAATTTTCATCATGATTACTAGTAAAATTCATTTTTATCGAATTTTCGGGAAACTCAATACTGTCTTTTACAAAATAGTTTGAAATATCCTTAGCATTATTATTCCCTTTGGAAATTTCATTCATTATGTGATGAAGATTCCATGCATATCCCATGTCAAAAGCTTGGTAAAAAATATTTTTATCTTCAGATTCGGCTAGCATAAAAACAGGTTTAATTTCGTCTAATTCTTTTCTTGCTCTGTTCCAAAAATCGATTGGTAACCATGAAGCTACATCGCATCTGTAGCCGTCAATATCAGCTTGTTTAACCCAAAAACTTAAAGCATTTATCATTTCTTTTCTTAAACTGTCATTATCATAATTTAAGTCAAGAACATCAGACCAATCTGTACCAATAGGGGGTATAAAATTTCCAAGGCTGTCTTTTGTATAATATTCCGGATGTTCGGTTACCCATGGATTGTCCCATGCTGTGTGATTTGCAACCCAATCAATAATTACGTACATTTTTAATTTATGAGCCTCAGACACAAGATTTTTAAAATCTTGCATCGTTCCAAAGTCCTCATTTACAGCATAATAATCCTTAACTGAATAATAGCTGCCTAAAGTTCCTTTTCTGTTTTTTTTGCCAATTGGATTTATTGGCATTAGCCATAGAATATCAACGCCCATTTCTTTTAAGCGTGGTAAATGTTTTTGAAACTCTTTTATGGTTCCTTCTTTAGTATATTGTCTGATATTTACTTCATAAATATTTTTATCTTTTATCCAATCAGGATGTTTTAATGCAATTTTCTGAATTGAATCGTTACTTTCTTTATTATTTTCAGAAACGCCTGTATTACAGGAGTTTAAAATGCCTAGTAAAAAAAGGAATAATAATAATTTTTTCATTTTATGTTTTTTGTTAAGTTTAACTTAATATTCTATTTACTAATTAGTTAATATCTCAAAAGAATTTGCTTTTAAATTTATTTTTAAAATATTTTCATCTAATTTAAATTCTGAATTAAAATTAGATGAAAGTTTTTTTAGATTAACTCTTTTAGAAATATCTATTGTAATATCTTGATTAACAGAGCTTTTATTGAAAATTATTATTGCTGTTTTATCAAAATAAGTTCTTATAAAAGCATAAATATCTTTTTCAATTTTAATAGTTTTAAAATCGCCATAAACTAATGAAATTTTATTTTTTCTAAGATTTATTAGTTTTTTGATATTATTAAGGTGATTTTTTTGATTTTGATTAAGATTATCAAACTTCATCATTCTTCTATTATCCGGATCGTTTCCACCAGGCATTCCAATTTCATCACCATAATAAATTACTGGAATTCCGGGAATTGTCATCATAAAGGCTGTCAGTTCTGCAAGTTTCTGATAACCAACAGTATCCTTTATTTGAATGTTTCTTGTCCAACCGGCATATTTTGCATCTTCGGCAAACGAAACAGAACCATCTGCATATGAAATAAATCTTGCTCTATCTTGATTTCCGGTTATATAACCCATTAAATTATGATATCCGTAATATTTTAAACTTTCTAATATCCTGTTATTAAGATTTTCGAAATTTGAATTAGTATTTGCGAATGCACTTACTGCCGCATCGTATACATTAAAGTCGAATTGTCCTTCCAATTCGCCGGAATTGACATAACTGCTTATTAATTCAGGACTTCCATAAGTTTCCCCAATCTGAAAAACGTCTCTGTTATTAGGAATCATAATACGTTTTTTTAATTTGTAAGTTAGAGTACGCCAAAATTTTTCTGGAATATGTTTTGTTGCATCGTGCCTAAATCCATCAATTTGATAATTTTCGAACCAAAATAAAGCTGAATCAGTTAAGGCATCAACTACTTCAGGTTTTGAAAAATCTAATGTGGGTAAAAAAACATCAAACCAAGTGGTTAGTCTGTGCTCGTCCCATTTCTCAGTATTCATTGTTCCATCCGGTAAATATAAACTCGTAGCCCAATCCGGATGATTTATATAAATTGGATGCTCTTTATGAACATGGTTTGCAACATAATCAACTAAAATGTTTATGTTTTTATCATGAGCTATATCAATTAAATCTTTTAAGCCTTGTTCGCCACCAAATCTGTCATCAACTTTTGTTGAAGAAATTGGCCAGTAACCATGATATGCAGAAAATTTTGTTTTCGGATTCGGATATTGTCCATAAGCGCCTAAAGGATTTTGCACAATAGGAGATACCCAAATTGTATTAATTCCTAAATATGAAAAATACCCTGATTCTATTTTGGACTTAATTCCCTGTAAATCACCACCATAGAAATTAGCTTTTGGTGATATTTCAGGATCTTTTACAGGTTTATTATTTGTTGAATCGCCGTCAAAAAACCTATCTACCATCATAAAATACATAATAAAAGAATGCTTGTCTTTTCTAGTAAGTTGTTCTGTATTTTCAATTACTTTACCTTTTAATATAGGGATTAAAATATCGTTTGAAATACCATTTTCGTTATAAGCCCAAATTCGTATAAAAGATTTCTCGATTTCGTCGATATTTTTAGGTAAAATAATTCTAAATCTATTCTTATTATTTGATTTTTTAATTGGAATCAAATGGTTTTGCCAAAGAGCAAATATTTCTGAAATATCATTTTCTGATTCAATTAAAATTTGATTTTTATTAGAATTAACAGAATAAATTTCGGGTTTTAAACCTTTTTTACTCCCAACTGTTAAAACCGAATTATATGCGCCATTTCCATTGTCGGTTGAATCATTGTTATTTGGGTCAAGCATCCATTTTCCATCAACAACAATTTTATATTGGAATTTTCCGGGATTTAAGAGCATATTTGCTTCCCAAATACTATCTTTTTTTATGAATTTTAAACTGTCAGGATTCCAACCGTTCATTTCGCCTGCAATTCCAACTTTTTTAATATTATTATCTGCACTTTCATATTTAACAACAATATTTTTTTTCTGGTTTTTAAAAAGCAGAACCGAATATTTTTTTTCTTTGACGAAAAATTTAAGTTCGCTAATAAACGGCACATTATCAGTAAGTTGATTAATAATTATAGTATTATTTACTGTGTCTTGTTTTATTTCAAAAAAATTATTTAAACTAATAGAATCAATAACTTTTGGTTCAACAAAAAAATCAGTTAAATGTATAATTGTGCTTTTAAAATCTAGTTTTACAGGAATTGTTAATCCGTAAATATCGCTGTTCTCAGGATTTTTAATCTTAAAATCATTATTGTTACATGAAAACAAGATAATGGGTAAAATAAAAATTAAACTTAGTTTTTTCATTTTTGTTAAATTTATAATGATAATATTAAATTCTCTTCTGAATTTATTCTAATATCTTGATTTTTAACTGATATATTAATATGATTTTCTGAATTATTATAAATTTCTAAAGCTTTTTTAGTAACTTTTATATTTAAAAGATGTTCTCTAAATCTAATTTTAAAAGAATAGCTTTTCCATTGTTTAGGAATATATGGATTTAAGTGCAATTTGTTATCAATAACTCTTATGCCGCCAAATCCATTAACAATTGACATCCATGTTCCAGCCATACTTGTTATATGGCATCCTTCATCAACTTCTTTATTGTAATCATCTAAATCAAGCCTGGCTGTTTGTAAATATAGTTCATACGCTTTATCTTGTTTTCCTATTTTAGATGCAATAATTGAATGTATACATGCCGATAAAGAGGATTCATGAACTGTTCTTTCTTCATAAAAATTAAAATTTCTGGTAATGGTTTCATTGTCAAAGTCTTTTTCAAAAAGAAAAATGCCTTGTAATACATCTGCCTGTTTAATAAAAACTGAACGCAAGATTTTGTCCCATGACCAGTTTTGGTTTATTGGTCTTATGTTTATATCTAAATCCTTAGTTAAATTTTGTTCTTTGTCTAAATAACCATCTTGTTGCAAAATAATATTCAGATTTTCATCTTTTGGTAAGTACATTTTAGCAATAATATCTTTCCAATATTCTTTTTCTTTTGCTTCGTTAAAATTCCATTTTTCAACTATCCTTTTATAATTTTCAGGTGATGATTTTTTTACAAATTCAATGCTTTCAAGAGTGTATTTTAATGTCCAACTTGCAATATAATTTGTATACCAATTATTATTTACGTTATTTTCATATTCGTTTGGTCCTGTAACACCAAGAATTACATACTGTTTTTTATTATTGGAATAATTTACTCTTTGTGCCCAAAATTTTGATATTGCAATTAATACTTCTAGTCCATAATCGGCAAGATAAGAACTATCGCCTGTATAATTTATGTAGTTATAAATTGCATAAGCCATAGCACCGTTTCTATGAATTTCCTCAAATGTTATTTCCCATTCGTTATGGCATTCTTCTCCATTCATCGTTACCATTGGATAAAGTGCTGCATTGTCAGTAAAGCCTAGTTTTTCAGCATTTTCGATTGCTTTTTCAAGATGATTGTATCTGTATTTAAGCAAGTTTCTGGCAACATTATTATCTGCAGTGCTAAGATAAAATGGCAAACAATAAGCTTCAGTATCCCAATATGTACTGCCACCATATTTTTCTCCTGTAAATCCTTTTGGACCAATATTTAGCCTTGGATCGTCGCCGGTGTATGTTTGGTTTAATTGAAAAATATTAAATCTAATGCCTTGTTGAGCTGAAATATCACCTTCTATAATAATATCACTTTCTTTCCATTTTTCTTTCCAAGCATTTATTTGATTATTTAATAAAATTTCGAAACCTATATCTGCAGCATCTTTTACACATTTTTTAGTTTTTGTTAAAAGTTTCTTCTTTTTATGATATTCAGATGTTAAGTTTGCTACATATTTGTATATAACAGTTTCCTGATCTTTTTTACATTTAATTGTCGTTTTGTTGGCAACACATTTCTTTTTCTCAATAGATTCTGAGCTAAAATCAACGCTAACATGATCTTGGGTAATATTAAAAACCATACCAGTGCAAACATGAAACTTTGTTTTTTTAGTTCGAGCTATAATATATCCTTCTTTTAAAAGGCTTTCTTTTTCAACTTCAGTCCAGAATTTTTCATCATAATTAGAATCTTCATTTTTAATATCAACGTCTATATATGGTATAAAAGTTATTTCTCCATCAAAATTTATAGGTGTAATAGAATACTTAATTGCAGCTATTTGATTATCAGCAAGGCTAATAAATCTTTTTACATGTACTTTTATCTTATTTCCATTTTCAAGAGTGGCTGTAAATAATCTTTCTAAAAAGCCTTCTTTCATGTTAAGTATACGTTTGAAGCTGTCTATTTTACATTTATGTAAATCAAGCTCCTGCCCATTAATAATGATATTAATTCCTATCCAATTTGCAGCATTTAATACTTTTGCAAAATATTCTGGATATCCGTTTTTCCACCAGCCAACTCTTGTTTTATCTGGATAATAAACGCCTGCAATATAATTTCCTTGAAGGCTTTGGCCTGTGTAATTTTCTTCAAAATTAGCTCTTTGTCCAAATCTGCCATTTCCAATACTAAAAATACTTTCAGATGCTTTATGGTGATCAGGATCAAATCCTTCTTCGATTATGTTCCATTCATCTAATTTGTAATATGTATCCATCTTTTTATTTTAATTCATTTATTATAAGTTACTTATAATACAGCTAAATTAGCAATTGTGAAATTTTTGAAATCAGGAATAACTCTGTTTGCTTTATAGAGAATATCTGCTGAACCAATTCCTATGCAATAAAATCCTCCATTTTTTGCAGCTTCAATTCCAGCCTTTGCATCTTCAAAAACAATACTATTTTCGATTTTGATGTTTAGCTCTTTAGCTGCTTTCAGAAATACTTCCGGATTTGGCTTTGCTTCTGACACTTTATTTCCATCAATTATGGTGTCAAAATATTTTAATAAGTCGGTTCTTTCTATAATGGTAAGTGCATTTTTACTTGCAGAGCCAATAGCTGTTTTTATACCATTATCTTTTAGCGATTTAAGAAAAGAAACCACGCCAGGTAAAATTTCTTCCGGAGTCATTTTTGAAATATATTCGACATACCAGCTATTCTTTTTTTTAGCTAATTCTATTTTTTCAGAATTGTTTAAATTCAGATTTCCAATTTCCAAAAGAATATCTAAAGAACGCATTCTTGAAACACCTTTTAGTCTTTCGTTATCTTTTTTAGAAAAGTTAAATCCTAATTCTTTTGCCAGTTTTTCCCATGCTAAATAATGATATTTTGCTGTATCAACAATAACTCCATCAAGGTCAAATATGCAAGCTTCAATTTTCATTTATTTTTTTAATTTATACTCTAATTGTTAACAATTGTAAAAATTATACTTCGATATTTATTAGTTATTATCATTTACAAATACAACCAGAATTGCAGCAATAAACATTGAAATACCACCTAAAATAAGTGCGTAAATCGCCTGACTGTTAAAAATTTGTTTAATAAAAAAACCTAATAAGCTGGCGGCTAAAATTTGAGGAATAACAATAAAGAAATTAAAAATTCCCATATAAGTTCCCATTTTATTTGCTGGTAATGAGCCAGTTAATATTGCATATGGCATTGCTAAAATGCTAGCCCAAGCCAATCCTATTCCAATAAAAGGGATTAATAAAAATTTAGGATCGTTTATTAAATAAATTGAAGCCAAACTTATTCCACCAACTAAAAGCGAAATTGAGTGAGTTATTTTTCTATTGGTTATTTTTGCCATAAACATTAGGAGAAATGCAAAAACTGCAGCTGCTCCATTATAAATTGAAAAACATACACCAACCCAATTTGCACCTAAATTATATTGCTTATCAATTTCTTTTATTTTGGAAATTGATTTTTCGTCAAGTGTCTCATTATTATTTAGATAATAATTAACTATTTTCATACTTAATGTAACTTCAGATTTTTTTTCTAATTCATTTTTATAGCTTTCTAAATCAGATTTTATCTCAAATACTTCTTTACTTGATTTTGTTATATCTTGTTGGATTAAAGCATTTTCTAATTGATTGATTAATTCTGAATCTGCTTTCATTTCATATATATGAGATGTTACTCCTGAAGTAGTATAAATCCACATTGCAAACAATGCAAACCATGAAAAAAATTGAACAAAAGCTAATTGAATCATTGTTTTGGGCATTGAATTGAAATCAGTTATTATTTCAATAAAGCCACTTTTTTTATCGTTTTTAGAAAGTTGGCCGGCAATAATTTCGGTTATTCCAAATAATAATAAACCCAAGGATAAAATAAATAGTTCTCTTTCATAATTTAAATATGTAATTAATAAAGTCAGAACTAAACCAATTCCTATTGAAGCGAAACCAATTTTATTATAAATTAACTTTTTCGAATTTGCACCTTTTTCTACATCTGAAGATGTAATTTCATTAAATTCTGCAAGTTCTTCCGGTGTATATTCTTTAGTTCTAAACACAGTCCATAATATTGAAAGAATAAATATTATGGCGCCAATATAAAAAGACCACTTAACCGATTGAGGAATATTCCCATTTTCAGAAACAGTTTCAAAACCAAACCAATTTGTCAGAATATATGGTAAGGATGAAGCTACAACTGCACCTGTACCAATAAAGAAACTTTGCATTGCAAAACCGGTTGTTCTTTGTTTTGAAGGTAGCATATCGCCAACAAATGCCCTAAATGGCTCCATTGATATATTTATTGATGCATCCATTATCCAAAGCATTCCGGCAGCTATCCATAATGTAGGCGAGTTTGGCATTATAAGTAATGCTAATGAAGCGAATATAGCACCAAATAAAAAATATGGCCTTCTTCTACCTAATTTTCCCCATGTATTGTCGCTCATATGGCCAATTATTGGCTGAATTATTAAGCCGGTTACAGGTGCTGCAATCCATAATATTGGAATATCTTCAATTTTTGCACCTAAAGTCTCAAAAATTCTACTAACATTTGCATTTTGCAATGCAAAACCAAATTGAATTCCTAGAAATCCAAAACTCATATTCCATATCTGCCAGAAATTGAGCTGTTTTTTTTGTTTAATTGTCATAAATATGAAGTTTACAATAAGTATGAAATGTTTTACTTATGTATTAGTATTTTTGTAATGAAATTTAACCCAAGAGAGACAACCAAATAATGAAAAAAAAAACTAATTTCCAAATTTGTGAAATTAGTTTTTCAATTAAAACCTATTGATAATTAATGATTTTAAGCTGAAAATATTGTTTCAAACGTTTGCATCAAAATTTAATTAATTTTAAAATAAATTTGTTTATTTTTATTTTTAATTTTAATTGTAAAATTGCAAACGTTTACGAAATTTTTATTGATAGCGGATTTTTACAAAAAATGATTGGTTTTTAATTTTTTTGAATTAAACTTATTGCAGATTAAACACTATTTTATTATTAAACGGAGCTCTATTTATTATAATTGAATTTATTTCGTTATTATTCTTAATTTGTGATGAGATTATTATTAATCAGTTAAACTTTATTATTGTTATATCTCTGAATTTAAATAACTTAACAATAAAATAATTGAGCAGGTTGAATCTTTTTAACAATATAAGAATTTGTTAATTTATCTTTTTATTATATTTAACCTTGGTTAGTAATAATTTTTTCTAATTTGATAAATATAAATTGCTTTATTATTTTAGTGGAAGTGTTGATTTTCTAATTATTAAATCTGTTTTAATAACTTTAGTTTCAGGCACATAGTCTTCTTCTTCTTTTTCTAATCTGTTTAATAATAATCTTACAGCAATTTGGCCCATTTCATATCCATGTTGATCAATTGTTGTAAGAGGCGGTTCAGTCATTGTAGAAATTTTTCCATTAGTAAATCCAATTATTGATATATCTTCAGGAACTCTCAGTCCATTATGTCTAATAGCTTGAAGAGCACCAATTGCGGTAGCATCATTTACAGCGAAAATAGCATCAGGGATATTCCCTGATTTTATAAGTTTTTCAGTTAAATACCAGGAATCATCATAATCATCGCATTTAAAAATCAAATTATCATCAATAGGAATACCATATTTGAATAATGCATGTAAATAACCATTTTGCCTGTTTCTGCCTATCATAAGGTGCTGAGATGCTCCAAAATGAACAATTTTTTTGCAACCTGTCTTTATAAGATATTCTACAGCTTTATAAGCGCCTTCAAAATCATCAACAACTACTTTATCAATTTTCATTTCTTTACAAACTCTATCAAAAAAAACAATTGGAAGTCCGTTAGCTTCAAGGCTTCTAAAATGATCAAAATCCTTTGTCTCCTTAGAAACTGAAACCAATAAACCAGCAACTCTACTTGAATACATAACTTGAGTTTCTTTAACTTCTCTAAGATAGTTCTCATTAGATTGGGCTATCATAACACTATAACCGTTTGAATATGCTAAATCATCTATTCCACTTATAACTGAAGAAAAAAAATGGTGTATTAGTTCAGGAATAATTACGCCAATAATGTTGCTCTTACTATTTCTTAAACTCAGTGCAACTTCATTTGGTTTATAACTTAGCTTAGTTGCCAATTCATTAACTGCAAGTTTAGTTTTTATACTGATATCAGGATGGTCTTTAAGCGCTCTTGATACTGTAGAAGGAGAAATTCCAAGTTCCTTTGCAATATCTTTAATTGTAATCTGTCTTTTTTTCATATTAGTCTTAAACTGGCAGTTTACTAAATTAGATATAATTTTAATTGAAAACAAAATAATATACATCTAAGTTTGTAAATTGTTCAAAATCTGATAAATATAAATTTTTGAGTTGTAATAATCAGATAATCAAACAGATAAAATTATTATTTGAACTTGAAAATCAAATATTTTCAAGTATTGTAAGCTATTATTTACAATATACTAAAATAATTATTGATTTATAAAATTTCTATAAAAAAATGCAAACGATTGCGGTTTCGTTTGCGTTAAGTTTTTGCTTCTTTAATGTTAAAATTATCAGCACTTATTCTTTTTTTTTTTAGGTTTGAAATGTAAAAATTTGTTAAAAAAGCATAATTTATATTATATAATAACTATTTTTTTTTTGATAATGTTAATTTAACCTAAGAGAATTAAATTTTAATTTATCAATTTTCAATTATTTCTAACTAAAAATTTAAAAAGAAATGAAAAATTTTTATGGTATGTTTAAACGACTTTTGTTGTTTTTTGCTATGGCTGTCATTACAAATGTAATGTATGGACAGCAGCGAGAAATTTCAGGTCAAGTTAAAGATGCTGGTGATGGTATGCCCATTCCCGGGGTTAATATTACAATTAAAGGTACTTCAACTGGTACCATAACTGATATTGATGGAAATTTTAAAATTCAGGCAATAGATGCTAATATTTTAATTTTTTCTTATATTGGTTATGAAAAACAAGAATTATCAATTGGGACCTCTAATTTTATTGCTGTTCAATTGAAAGCTTCTGATGTTGGTTTAGGTGAGGTTGTTGTTGTTGGATATGGAACTGTTAAAAAAGAAGATGCTACTGGATCTGTTAGTGCAATTACATCTAAAGATTTTAATCAAGGAGTCATTACTTCGCCACAGGACTTATTAATGGGCAAAGCTGCCGGTGTTGTTATTACTACAAATAATGGAGCACCCGGT
This sequence comes from Bacteroidales bacterium, assembly GCA_016937695.1. GTDB lineage: Bacteria > Bacteroidota > Bacteroidia > Bacteroidales > NBLH01 > NBLH01. The sequence goes on along the minus strand of JAFGWC010000047.1, from coordinate 22,793 downwards.
TCTGGTTCAAAAATAAGAATCAGAGGCGGATCATCTTTATCTGCTAGTAATGATCCATTAATAATTATTGATGGTATTCCAATAAGTAATCAAAGTATTGATGGGATAGCTAATCCTTTATCATTTATTAATCCAAATGATATTGAATCATTTACTATATTAAAAGATGCTTCTGCTGCTGCAATATATGGTTCAAGAGCATCAAATGGTGTAATAATAATAACTACTAAAAAGAGTAGTTCAGATAAAATGAAAATTAATTATAATGGTAATGTTTCATTAAGTTATGCTCCTAAATTAATGGATGTTTTAACAGGTGATGAGTTTAGAGCTTTAGCTTATGATAAACTTGGTACAAACAATATAACATTTGATGGATTATCTAGACTTGGTGCGGAAAATACTGATTGGCAGGATCAAATATATAGAACTTCTGTTTCTACAGGTCATAATTTAAGTTTGTCTGGTAAAGCTTATGATATTCCTTACAGAGTTTCATTAGGCTATTCAAATGAAAACGGTATTGTAAAGAAAACGGATATGAACAGATATTCAACAAGTATTAATGCGAATCCAAGTTTTTTAGACAATACTTTACAGATTAATTTTAATGGTAAAGGTTCTTATTCAAAAAGTAATTTCAATAATACCGGCGCCGTAGGCGGAGCTGTTGCTTTTGATCCTACACAACCTGTTAATAATAATAATAGTCGCTATGGCGGATATTATACATGGACTCAAGATGGTGAGCCAAATGGTGAATACAACCAGCTTGCCGCTTCTAATCCTGTTGCAATGCTTGATTTAACTGATAATAAAGGAGAAGTATACAGGGGAGCTACTAATTTGCAAGTTGATTATAAAATTCCTTTCTTAGAAGGTCTTTCTGCAAATTTTAATGCTGGTATTGATGCAACAAAAAGTACAGGATCAATTTATGTTGATACTATTGCAGTTTGGACTAGACGTTCTCAATATGGACAAATTCAAGATCAAAATCAAGAAACAAAAAATGAGTTAATTGATTTCTATTTTAATTATAAAAAAGAATTTGGAATTCACAATGTTGATTTTACAGCAGGTTATTCATGGCAACATTATTGGAGAAAAGGAAGTTTATATAATAGAAGTGTTGTTGATGCAACAAATCCTAGTGCTACTGAATTAATTGTGGCACAAAACTCAAGCTATGAAACTGAAAATTATCTTGTTTCATTTTTTGGCAGACTAAATTATAATCTTTTAGGGCGTTATTTATTAACTGCAACTTTACGTCAAGATGGTTCGTCGAAGTTTATAGGGGATAACAAATGGGGACTTTTTCCATCTCTTGCAGCAGCATGGTCAATTGATGAAGAGAAATTTATGGCAAATGTAAAATTTGTTAGCGCTTTAAAATTAAGATTGGGTTGGGGTATTACAGGACAGCAAGACATCACTAATAATGATTATCCGGCTTTAGGTACATATAGACTTTCCAGTGAAGAATCTGCAATGTATCAAATTGGTACAAATCCTGATGGAACACCTATTTTTGTTAAAACTTTAAGACCAAATGCTTATGATCCAGATATTAAATGGGAAGAAACTACAACTCAAAATATTGGTTTAGATTTTGGTATTTTAAAAAATAGAATTACTGGTTCTGTTGACATATACAAACGCGTTACTAATGATTTAATCAATAATATTGCAATTGCTAACGGAAGCAATTTTTCTAACTATTTGACAACAAATGTTGGTAGCCTAGAAAATAAAGGTGTTGAGATTGAATTAAATGGACGAGCTATTGTCACCAATAATTTTAGTTGGAATGTAGGTATAAATTTTACTTACAATAAAAATGAAATCACAAAACTTTTAAAAACTGACGATCCAACTTATATTGGAGTACAAGCAGGTGGAATTTCTGGTGGAACTGGTAATAACATCCAAATTAATAGTGTTGGTTATCCAGCAAATTCATTCTTTGTTTTACAACAAGTTTATGATGAAAATGGTATGCCTGTTGAAGGTGCATATGTTAATTTATCTGGCGAAACAGGAAGTGTTGATGGAAATTTAAATAACTTTTACAGATATAAGAGTCCTACACCTGATTACTTAATTGGAATCTCAAGTAGATTTGCATATAAAGACTTTGATTTTTCATTTTCGGGAAGACTAAGTTTGGGTAATTATGCATATAATAATATCGCTTCTGAAGCATTTTACGGTAACTTATATAATAACGCATATTGGAGAAGCTTACCTAGTGCTATTTCTGAAACTAATTTTAACAACTCTCAGTACTTTTCAGATTTCTATGTTGAGAATGCTTCATTCTTTAAAATGGATAATATGAGCTTAGGATATAACTTTAAAGATATATTTGCTTCTAAGGTAAAAGGTAGAGTGAGCTTTGTTGTCGTAAATGTATTTACAATAACAAAATATTCCGGTTTAGACCCAGAAGTTGATGGTGGTATAGATAATAACTTTTACCCTCGTTCTCGAACTTTTATGTTAGGTTTAAATCTTGATTTTTAATTTTAAAATATTTATTGTTATGAAATATATTAAATTCATAGTATTTGTAATACTTACAGGAGCTTTTTTTAGCTCATGTGTCAAGGATTTGGATGTAACACCGCTTGACAAAAACACTATTGTCTCAAGTAATTTATCAGATAATCCTGATGCTTTGGAACAAACTTTAGCTAAACTTTATGCTTCTTTTGCTATTCCTGGTCAAGACGGCGTGAATGGCGCTAGCGATATTTCTGGAATTGATGCCGGTTTTGGAGTATATTCTCGCGCATTATGGATGCTTCAAGAGTTGACTACAGATGAAGCTCTTTGCGCATGGAATGATCAAACAATTAAAGATTTTCATTGGCATACTTGGTCTCCAACTGATGTATTTAATAATGCAATGTACAGCCGTATAATTTATTCTGTTACAATCTGTAATGAGTTTATTAGAAATACAGCTGGTAATTCCGATGAAACAGTACAACAATATAATGCAGAAGCACGTTTTCTTAGAGCTTTAGCTTATTTTCATGCAATTGATATGTATGGTAATCCTGCTTTTATAACTGAAGAAGATGGAATTGGAAGTTTTTTACCAAAGCAAACTACTAGAACAGAATTATTTGATTTTATCGAAAGCGAATTGTTAGATATTGAAACTAAACTTGGTGAACCTGGATTTATGTATCCAAGAGCAGATAAAGCTGCTGCATGGATGCTGTTGGCAAGATTATATTTAAATGCTGGCGTGTATACCGGAACTCCTGAATGGACAGGTTGCATTGATTATTCGACTAAAGTTATTAATTCTGGTGCTTATGAATTAGATTCAGATTACCAAAGAATGTTTTCTTCAGATAATCATACAAGTCCTGAAATGATATTTGCAATTGCTTATGATGGAGTTTATACTCAATCATATGGAGGTACAACTTATATAATTCATGCTGCTACCGGAAATGGTGGTGAAGGTAACGGTGTTTATCCTGCTGATGTTGGTACTGAAGGCGGATGGGGTGGAAACCGTTCAACTAAACAATTCATAAATGTATTAGTAGATACATTAGCTTATCCTATGAACATTGCTGACCCATTATATAATTCTGTTCCTGATAACAGAGTTTTAATTTCTTTACTTACTAATTGGGATATTCAAAATGTTGGAACTTTCACTGATGGAATTCAAATTCGTAAATTCACAAATCTAAAATCAGATGGATCTCAAGCAGATAATTATCATTCAGACCATATGTCAACTGATTTTCCTATTTTCCGTTTAGCTGATGCTTATTTAATGAGAGCAGAGGCTACATTGAGAAATAGTGGTAGTGTTGGATCTGCATTATCAGACATAAACACACTAAGGGAATATCGTTTTGATCCTGCTGATTATACAGCTTTAACAAGTATTGATCTTGATTTTATTCTTGACGAAAGAGGCCGAGAATTATATTGGGAAGCTGTAAGACGTACTGATTTAATTCGTTTTGGCAAATTTACGACTTCAGATTATTTATGGGCATGGAAAGGTAATACTATGGAAGGTCAAGCTTCTGGAAGCTTTAGAAATTTATTCCCAATTCCTGCTTCTGAAATCGCAGCTAATCCAAATATTAAACAAAATGATGGTTATTAATTTTTTAATTATTAAAAAATGAAAAAAAATATTTTAATATATATATCTTTAATAGGCATATTTGGTTTTTTTGCCTGTGAGAAAGAAGAAACTAGGGCAATATTAGACCCAAGCCCAACTGCTCCAACTTTAGCAGATATGCCAGTAACTATAGTGCTTGATAGAGATAATGCTACAGATACTATTATATTTGCTGGTAATGATGCTAATTTTGGTTTTGATGCTCTTGTTACATATACTTTGCAAGCTGATATTGAAGGTAATGATTTTGAAAATGCAATTAATATTAGCACTAATTATTCAAACAATTTTGAAATAACTGTTTCTAATTTTAATAGTAAATTACTTGATTTAATCAAAGAAGATATCTCTTCTGATATAGAGATTCGTGTTGTTGCTGGTGTTGATGGAGAAATAGATGATGTTTATTCAGATGTATATTCTGTTGCTATTACACCATATGGTTTACCTAGACTGGATATTAATATTGATGGAGTAACCAGTCAGAAAATTCAATCTGCAGCAGGAGATGGTAAATATGTTGGTTTTATTAAGTTTGAAGCTGGTGCTACTTTTACAATGACTGACCCAGATGCAGGAGTTACTTATGGAGGAAATGGAACAATAATATCTGATGGAGGTCCTGCTATTACTGTTGTTGAAGCAGGTTGGTACAAATTAGAAGCAGATATAAATGCACTAACAATGAATAATGGAAAATATCTTGTAGGAATAGTTGGTGTTGTAAATGGATGGGGAGCTCCTGACATTGCTATGGATTATGATGTTGATGGCAAATTCTGGTATAAAGATGCTATTGTAATGCCTGATGGTGGTTTTAAATTTAGACATAACGAAGATTGGGGAAATGAATTTAACTTAGGTGTTGATGATAATACAAATCCTGATCTTACAAATTTAAGAAATCATGGCGCTTCTCAAGACATTGTTCTTACAGCAGGTACATACGATATTAAGTTGTGGATAGCTTATGATAATGGAGTTGTTCCTGAACATGGTAGTAGTTGCACAATAGAAGAAGTGCATTAATATAAAGATTGTCATGCATTTAAAGTCATTTTCTTTTATGCATGACAATTGAAAAACAATTTAAAATTAAAAATATGAAAAAAAATATATTAAATAGCTTAGCCTTTTTCTTAGTAGCTGCTATGTTATTTGTTGCTTGTAAAAAGGAAGAGGCAGATGTTATCCCGATAATTGAAACACTGACAATAAGTGATATTACAGATAGTACAGCCGTTGGCCATGGATTTGTTATACAAGGTAGTGAATCTATTACAGAACAAGGTATTTGTTTTGGTATTGATGAATTACCAACAGTTGACGCAAACAAATCAATTGCTGAAAAAGATGGAGCTGAGATCGTAGCAAAAATGTCGAATCTTGAATATATGCAAAAATATTACTACAGAGCGTATGCAATTCATAGTGGTGGAACATTATATGGAGATACAATGAGTTTTGTTTCGGGAATAAGATTGCCTGTGGTTACTATTGCAGAAATTACAGATATTACAGATATTACTGCAACTACAGGTGGAAATGTAACTAATGATGGTGGTGGTACAATTAAAGCAGGTGTATGTTGGAGTACAAGTGCAACTCCAACAACTGAAGATTTTAAGACTGAAGATGGAACAGGAATAGGAGTATTTGTTAGTTCATTAACAGATTTAATTAGTGCAACTACATATTACGTTCGTGCTTATGCTACTAATGAGTCTGGAACTACATATAGTGATGAACTTTCTTTTACAACTCTTGCAGGAATCCCAGTTGTTACTTCTAATACAGCAACAGCAGAAGAAACAACTGCAAAAGCCAGTGGAGAAGTTACTTATGATGGTGGTGCAGCAATTACCGAAAGGGGAATATGCTGGGGAATTAGTGCAAATCCAACAATTGGCGATAATACCGTAACCAGTGCAGGAACTATTGGTGCATTTGAAGTTGACATAACAGGATTAATCGCAAATACTACTTATCATGCTAGAGCTTATGCTACAAATAGTATAGGTACTGCTTATGGTGATGATATGGAGTTTGCAACATATCCTTCTGAATTATATATGACTGGTGATGGTTTAGATAATAGCTGGGGATGGACTCCTGAACTTAAACTAATACCTGTAAATGGACATCCTGAATTATTTTGGAAAATAGTTTGGATGCTTGATGGTGGAAGTTTTAAATTTGCACCTCAAGCTGCATGGAGTGGTGGTGATTTTGGTATAACAGGAACTCCTGATGCCGATGGTGTTTATGCAAAAGGTGGTGATAATGTTCCAGTTCCTGGTACAGCAGGATATTATATGGTTGTTGTTGACTTGAAAAATAATACTGTACAAGTTACTATACCACAAGTTTTTGGAATGGGCGATGTATTTGGAAATTGGACTATGGGTGCAAATCCATTTACAGTTGATAACGATAATGAAATCATCAAATTTGTTAGTGTTTCAGGTAGCAGCAATCTTAGAATGTATGCTAATGCAACTACCATGAATTTAGGAGGAGATTGGTGGCGAGCAGAAGTAAATATGTTATATGTTGATGGGACTGATGATGATATTGTATTTCGAGGAAATGGTGGTGATCCTGCTGCATACCCGGTTACAGTTGGACAAACAATTTCGCTTAATTTTAGAACAGGAACTGGTAGTGTTACTCCATAGTTAAATTATATAGAAAAGCCCATATTTCATGGGCTTTTCTATATTTATGTATTATTACGTATTTTAAATAAAATGCTTAAATTTAAACTTAGCAAGTCTTTATGGCTTGCTAAGTTTAAATATTTTAGATGATTAAAAATACAAAAGATGAAACACCCATGATAGTGCACAAGCACAAACACGATTAATATTATAGCATTTGATGACTCTAAATTCCTTGATAAATTGTCAGGGTGTTCCTTGAGCCCAAATAAAAACAATTAAATTATATTCTGATGAAAACATTATTCTCAATTTTATTAGCAATTTATTTTACTAATATATCTTTTTCTCAAACTATTACAACTAATCCAAGTTTACCAACACAAAATGCTGCAGTTACTATTAAATTTAATGCTATTGGAACAGGATTGGAAGGATATACAGGTGATGTATATGCACATACAGGAGTTACAATTGATGGTGTTAGTTGGGCAAATGTTATTGGAACATGGGGAAATAATACAACACAGCCAAAACTTACAAGAATAGGAACAGATTTATATGAGCTGGATGTAATTCCTTCTATAAATGGTTTTTATAATGTTGGAGATGGTGATGTTGTAACTGAATTATGTTTTGTTTTTAGAAGTTCGACAGGAACTCCTCAAACTACGGATTTTTTTGTTGATGTATTTGAAGAAGGCTTAGCATTAGCAATTACACAACCTGAAGAAGAATATATTTTTGTTGATGCCAATGGTAGTTTTGATATACAAGTTGCTGCCAGCTTTGCAGACCAAGTTGAAGTTTATATTGATGATGTATTTAATTATTCAACAACTGAATTAAGTTTTATACATAACATTACAGCTGCTGCAAGTGGAACTCATGAAATTAAAGTTATTGCTAGTGATGCTACTTCAAGTGTTGAAGATATTAGACATTATATTGTCAGAGAAGTTTCAGTTGTAGAAGCTCTACCTGTTGGTGTTATTGATGGAATAAATTATATTAATAGTACAACAGTTACACTAGTTTTACACGCTCCATTTAAAACTAGTGTTTATGCTATTGGTGATTTTAATAATTGGGAAATAAATACTGCTTATTTAATGAAAAGAACTACAAGTAATGCTTCAGACCCTGAAATGAGATATTGGATTACTTTAAGCGGTTTAACATCAGGACAAGAATATATTTTCCAATATCTTGTAGATGAGGATATTAGAATTGCTGATCCTTATACTGAAAAAACTTCTGATCCTTGGATGGATCATTATATTGTAAATGATGTTTATCCTGATTTAATTGAATATCCTACAGGAAAAACCGAAGGAATTGCATCTGTTTTTCAAACAAATCAAGTATCTTATAACTGGCAGGTAAATGATTTTACATCACCAAAAGTTGAAGATTTAGTTGTTTATGAACTTTGGGTTGGTAATTATACCGAAGCAGAAGATTATCAAACTTTAGTTGATACTATTCAATATTTAGTAAGATTAGGTGTAAATGCAATAGAATTAATGCCTATTAATGAATTTGAAGGAAATATTAGTTGGGGTTATAATCCTTCATTTTATTTTGCCCCAGACAAGGCCTATGGCACAAAAAATAAATTAAAAGAATTTATAGATGTTTGTCATCAAAATGGTATTGCTGTGATAATGGATATAGTTTTAAATCATTCTTACGGTCAATCGCCATTAGTACAATTATATCTTGATAAAAATACATGGAAAGTTACTAGCGAAAATCCATGGTATAATGTTGATTCGCCAAATACTTCATATTCATGGGGTTATGATTTTGATCACACTAGTATATACACTCAAAACTTTATTGATAGAGTTAATGAATATTGGTTAACAGAATATAAATTTGATGGATTTAGATTTGATTTTACAAAAGGATTTACTAATACAATTGGTGATGGATGGGCTTATGATGCTTCACGAATTTCGATTTTGAAAAGAATGTATGATAAGATAATTTCGGTAAATTCTGATGCATATGTAATTTTAGAACATTTGACTGATAATTCTGAAGAAAAAGAGTTGTCAGCTTATGGTTTGTTATTGTGGGGAAATATGAATGAAAAATACAGCGAAGCTGCAATGGGATGGACAGATAATGCTAATTCTGATTTGTCTTGGGCATCATACTTATCAAGAACATGGACAGATAAACATTTGGTAACATATATGGAAAGTCATGATGAAGAGCGACTTATGTATAGAACATTACATTATGGAAATTATTCCAGCTCATACAATACAAAAGAAATTAATACTGCATTAGCGAGAATGGAGTTAGATGCGCTTTTCTTTTTTACAATTCCAGGACCTAAAATGATGTGGCAATTTAGCGAATTGGGTTACGATTATAGTATAGATTATAATGGAAGAACTGGTAAAAAGCCAGTTAAATGGGATTATTATGGTGTAGAAAACAGATATAGATTATATCAAACGTATAGTGCATTAATTAATTTGAAAAAAGAGCATGATGTTTTTGAAACTTCTGATTTTACAATTGATATTGTTGGTTCTCATAAAAGCATTCACTTGAATGGAAGCGACATGAAAGTTACTGTTTTGGGCAATTTTGATGTTAGATATATTAGTATAAATCCAAATTTTCAAAATACAGGTAAATGGTATGAATATTTTAGCGGTGATGAAATTGATGTATCAAATGTAAATTCAACAATTGATTTAGCACCTGGCGAATATAGGCTATATACTACAGTTAAATTACAGACTCCTGATATTGTTGATGATATTGAAAATATGAATGATAATAATATTGCAACTGAAAATATTAAAATATTTCCTAATCCTGCTAGTGATTTTGTAAATATTGAAATTAATTCAAGTAAAGATTTAAAAAATATTTTTATTGATATTTATGATATTTCTGGGAAAAAACTTGAAAATGTGAAAGTGGCTGAAATAAATTCAGGGAATAGTAAAATAAGATTAAATTTAATTGAAAATAATGGAAGAAAGTTATCTCCCGGAATTTATTATATGAGTGTTTATTGTGTTGATTTTAAGCAAAATATGAGTTTTATTGTTGAATAGTTTAGGTTTTTAATTAGTTTTTATTAAAAAAACACGCATTATTTAATGCGTGTTTTTTAATTGTGTTAACTTTTCAGACTTTCTATTGCTAAAATATTATTTCAAAAAATCATCAAAATAACGTGTGATTTTTTTCATTAAATGTACTCTGTCTTTTCCTCTTACGTTGTGTTCATGACCTGGATAAACAAAATAATCAACTTGTTTATCGTTTTTAATGCATTTATTTATAAAATCGAGACTATTTTGCCATACTACAACAGGATCAACTGTTCCATGAATAATCAATAATCTGCCTTCAAGTTTATCAGCTTTATTTAATAAGCTTGTTTTTTCATAGCCATCAGGATTGTCTTGTGGCGTGTCCATATATCTTTCGCCATACATTACTTCGTAATATTTCCAATCGATAACAGGGCCGCCAGCAACACCAACTTTAAAGGTTTCCGGATGATTTAACATTAAAGAAGTTGTCATAAAACCACCGTAACTCCAGCCGTCAACACCAATTCTATCTTGATCTACATAAGGAAGACTTTTAAGAAATTCTATTCCTTTCATTTGATCGGCCATTTCATTTTGTCCGCAATATCTGTGAATTACACTTTCAAATTCAAAACCTCTGTTTGCTGAGCCTCTGTTATCAAGAGTAAACATAATATATCCTTCGGTTGCCATAAAATAATCCCAATGTCCGGTTCCACCTAGCCAAGAATTTGTAACTAGTTGAGCATGAGGACCTCCATAAACATAAACAATAACAGGATATTTTTTGTTAGGGTCAAAATTAACAGGTTTAATCATTCGATAATACAAATCTGTTTTACCATCAGCAGATTTTAAAGTACTTATTGTCATTTCACCAATTTTGTAATCTTTAATTGGGTTTTCTGAACTAAAAATTTCTTTATTTAATTTTCCTTTTATATCATTTAAAATAACTTTTCGTGGAACAGTAGTGCTTGTGTAGCTATCTAAAATAAAAGTACTGGCTTTGTTTATTTGTACACTATGAGTACCTTTTTCTTTTGTTAATTGCAGCATTTTTCCCGATTTCAGATTTACCATATAAGTATGTCTTTCAATTGGACTAACAGCAGTAGAGCTGATAAAAATATTTTTTTCATCTTTATCAAATCCAAGAAAATCAGTAACAACCCAATTTCCTTTAGTTACTTGTTTTATTAGTTTTTCTGAAGTATCATATAAATATAAATGGTCAAAACCATCTCTTTCGCTATACCATAAAAATTGGTTTAGATTTGATTTTAGGAAAATCATATCGTGCTCAGGTTCAACATATTTCGAATTTTTTTCTTCAAATAAAGTCAGAATAAATTTACCTGTTTCGGCATCAAACTTATTTAATTTCATATGATTTTGATCTCTGTTAAGCTCTGCTATATAAATATATTTTTCAGTTGGATCCCAAGTTATTCTCGTTAAATAATCGTCAGCTTTTCCACTAGGTTTGATAAAAATTGTTTTGCCTGTTTTAATATTAAAAATTCCTAAAGAAACTTGTTCGCTTGTTTCACCTGTCATTGGATATTTGATGTTTTTTAGACTTGCTATTCGCATATCAATATCAACTAAAGGATAATCGGCAACCATTGTTTCATCTTTTCTGTAAAAAGCTAAAAAAGAGCCTTTTGGCGACCAAAAAATTCCGTTGTCAATTCCAAATTCTTGACGGTGTACATAAGGGTTTCCATTTACAATTCCTTTATCTGTGTCGTTTGTTATTTGAGTAACTTTTGAGTTTACATCAGCAAAAAATAAATTATTATCAATTGTATAAGCCAAAGTCTGATTTTCTTTACAAAAGCTTTGATTTTCAGCGTTTTCGTCTAATTTTATTGATAAATTAATTTTTTTATCATTTAAATTATAAATAATAAAAAAATTTTTGCTGAAAAAACTAATCTCATTTTCATTAAAATAATCATAAGATGCTATATATCCTTTAACAGGAATATTTGCATCTTTAAGCAATTTATTTAAATCATCTAATTTTAAAATTGTATCTTTCGAATCATTATTTATACTGCCTTGAACAATGTTTGTCCATTGATCAATAAACGTATAATTTTGATTATTTCGCCACGTTAAAGCTGAGAGGTTTTTTGGATAAAGTGAGTAGTTTGAAGTTGCATCTTCAATAGTTAAATTTTTAGTTTGACCAACAGATATAATGCTAATACTCAGGCTAAAAAATAAAATTAAAATATTTTTCATAATAATTATTTTAAAAAGTTAAAAGAAGCTTTAAAATTATATTTAATTTAGTACAATAAAAATTTTTATAAAAAAATAGTTGAAATAATTTATAATAAATATTAAACAATTGCCAAAAGCCTTTAATTAATTAACAATTAGTTATATTTTGGCATGAAATTTAAGCTTATTTTTGTTGAAATATTTATATTTTAAAAAAGATTTGTAAATTGGTCAATTATTTTAGCTTTATTATATTTGTAAAAATAAATTGTAAACATTAATTGACAGTAAAATTTTATAATATGTTCAGGTTTAAAAATATACAATTTTATTTATTAGTGGGTTTTATTTCATCATTATTATTAGTTAATTGTAATAATGATGAAAATGGGACAGATGAATCAGAACAAATAGATTCTTCATTACGTGAAAATCCTACATTAGTAAAAGTAAACAATAGATTATTTAGCGTTCCTTCACCATTTCAAGTTTCAGTTTTAGTAAAGAACAATAAAATACCTTATAATAAAAAGTTATTAAACCCAATAAGTAATCAAACAAATTACTCTACAAATTTTAAACAAGCCTTAAACTTAGGTGTTTATGGTGCAGATTTGAGTTATTTAAATATTTATGAGCAATTACCTGATGCTGCAGCTTATTTTGCAGTGGTTAAAGTTTTATCTAAAGAATTAGGAATTATTAGCACTTTAGACCAAAAAACTATAAAAAGAATTGAAGACAACAATAACAATAAAGATTCATTATTATTAATTTTATCTAATATTTACAGAGATGCAGACGCATATCTTTTTAATAATGACAGAAATGAAATTGGTCTTCTTATTTTATCAGGAGGATGGATTGAAAGCCTTTATGTAATGACAAAAATTCTTGATAAATATAACAATCAGGATATAATTAATAGAATTGGAGAACAAAAGTATCCATTAGATAATTTAATAGAATTATTAAGGCCATATTATGGAAATATCTCGGATGAGTTTGATGGTTTTTTAGAAGAATTAGTTGATTTAGCAACCATTTTTGATGGAGTAGTTATTCAATATACATTTGAAGAACCAATTGTTGATGTTAACAATAAATTAACTACTATAAACAGTAAAACAAAGACAATTATTAACGATTATCAACTTCAAAAAATATCTGAAAATATTACAAAAATGAGGGCAAAAATAATTGAATAGATTATTATTCAGTTATTTTATGTTTATTTTATAAGATTTAAATTTACTGTAGATGAATAAGTTAGATAAGTTTTTTATAATATTAATAATAGTTTTTGGAATTCAATTTAATTCATCTGCTCAAGCAGATACATTGTTGAAATTTTGCTCAGCAAATTTAACAAATGAATATATTTCTGATGGTCAGCAATATATCTCTTTATTAAATGGTGATGAACTTGCTGAATTTAGAGCAACATTTTATGGTGGAAGTACTTATAGGATATCTGCATGCAGTGGATTAAAAAGCGGAAATTTAATTTTTTCTGTTTATGATAAAGACAGGAATGAACTTTTTTCAAATAGAAATTATAAGAATTCGCCATATTGGGACTTTAAGTTTATTTCAACAATGGAATGTATTATTGAAGCTCAACTTGACCCCAACGGACCTTCTTCCGGTTTTGCATTATTATTAATAGGCTTTAAACAGTAATTAATTCAAATTTGCACTTATTTTAATTGGTATAATAGTTGAATTAACTGATTAGATAACTATAAAAGTGTATTAACATTATTATTATTTTTAGTCAAATAAATTTAAGGATACTTTCTTTAGATGAGCGAAAGAATATTAAAAGCTTTAATGCAATTGTTCGCAATTATTGCGGACCCTAAGAGTAATACTCAGGATAGACGGCCAGTAGTTGAATCTTTTCTGAAAAACCAACTTAACAGCGAACTTGTTGATGAATATTTAGGCGTTTTTGATTATTATTATGCAATACACCAACAAAAAAACAAATCAAAAATTAAAAGTAAAAAAAGAACCTCTTCCAGCTCGGTAAGAGTTTTAATGATATGTACGGAAATCAACAAAGAACTTACACAAAAACAAAAAATAATTGTAGTTATAAGGCTTTTAGAATTTATAAATTCTGGAGAAGAAATTACAAAACAAGAACACGAATTTGTTTCTACAGTAGCAAATACTTTTAATATTAAAAGTGATGAATATGAAGGACTTAAAGATTTTGCGCTTGAAGGTAGAGGTAAAATAATTAATAGTGCTAAAACTTTGATAATTGATTCGGAAAAGTCGGGGAAAGATTATTTTAATCATATTTATGCAGAATCTCTTGTAGGAAAAATAATTGTATATTCCTTGAATTCTGTTAATATGCACGTATTCATTTTCACTCAAGAAAACGAATTATACTTAAATAATCAATTATTAGAAAAAAGTAAAATACATATTTTATCACAAGGTTCTTCTATTAAAAATAACCGAATAAAACCAATCTATTATAGCGATATAATTAGTGCTTATAATATAGATAAATTAAAATCACAAATTGCTTTTGAAGCAAATAAATTGACTTATAAGTTTCAGAATGGAGTAGCAGGTCTTCAAAATATGAGCTTTGTTGTTCAATCGGGTAATCTTGTTGGTATAATGGGAGCGAGCGGATCAGGAAAATCAACACTAATAAATGTATTAAATGGGAATTTAAGACCCAATACAGGCGAAGTTTTAATTAATGGAATAAATATTCATAAAAAACCTGATGAAATTGAGGGGATTATTGGTTATGTTTCTCAAGATGACATATTAATTGAAGAACTTACTGTTTTCCAGAATTTGTATTATAATGCAAAATTTTGTTACGATAATTATAGCGAAAGAAGGCTTATAAAACTAGTGTTGAGACTGTTGAAAAACCTTGGACTGTATGAAATAAAAAACATGAAGGTAGGCTCGCCACTAGATAAAAAAATAAGTGGAGGACAAAGAAAAAGATTAAATATAGCACTTGAATTAATTAGGGAACCTTCTATATTATTTTTAGATGAACCAACTTCCGGTTTATCATCCAGAGATTCGGAAAATATAATAGATTTATTAAAAGAATTAGCATTAAAAGGCAAATTAGTATTTATAGTTATTCATCAACCGTCATCAGATATTTTTAAAAGATTTGATAAGCTTTTAGTTTTGGATCAAGGAGGATATCTTATATATCAAGGCGATCCTGTTGAGTCGATAAGTTATTTTAAATCATGTATAAGACAAGCAGATTGGAATGAAAGTGAATGTTCTGTTTGCGGGAATGTAAATCCAGAGCAAATTTTTAATATACTTGAGGCTCAGGTAGTTGACGAATTTGGTAATTTAACTCAAAGTAGAAAAATTTTTCCAAATGAATGGGAAAAATATTTTACTGAGTATGACAAAAAAACATCTAGAAAGAAAATATTTGTAAAAAAATTACCTGAAGTTCTTTTTAAAATACCAAATAAATTTAAACAAATTTTTATTTATTTAAAAAGAGATTTATTATCAAAACTAGCCAATAAGCAATATTTGATAATAAACTTTGTTGAAGCGCCAATATTAGCTTTTATGCTGGCATATATTATTCGCTATTATAATGTTGATTCAGAAACAAATATTGGTTATAACTTCATAGATAACAGTAATATTCCGGTTTATCTTTTTATGTCAGTTATAGTTGCAATTTTTATAGGATTGTCGTTAAGTGCACAGGAAATTATAAAAGATAGATTAATTATTAAACGAGAATCATTTTTAAATTTGAGCAGGAATAGCTATTTAATTTCAAAAGTTGTTATTCTGTCCGCAATAGCAGCATATCAATCATTGATTTTCGTATTAATAGGGAATTCTATAATTGAAATTAAAGGAATGATAATTCAGTATTGGGCCGTTTTATTTAGCACTTGGATTGCATCAATAATGCTTGGACTAATAATTTCTGATAGTTTTAAATCAACAGTTACAATTTATATAATTATTCCATTTTTAATAATTCCGCAGATAATTTTAAGCGGTATAATTGTTCCTTTTGACAAATTAAATCCTCAAATTTCTACGCCAAGTAAAGTTCCGTTTTATGGTGAAATTATGTTCTCCAGATGGGCTTATGAAGCTTTGGCAGTATATCAATTTAAAAATAATGATTATGAAAAATTGGTTTATATATTTGATAAAGAGAAGAGTATTGCCAGATACAAAAGAGATTATTGGTATACTAAATTGAATAATAAATTAGAAGAATATAAATTATATTTTAATGATAAAACAAAAAAAGAAAAGCTTTCAAAAAATTTAATATTATTAAAAAATGAAATTATAAAGGAATTAGAGCAGAATGCAGATATCGAATTAAATATAGATATATTTAATTTGGATTATGAAAAAATTAATGCTTCAATTATTGATTCAATGTCTATTTATTTAAAGAATGTTAAGGATTATTATAATTTCAGAGAAATTAAAGCAACCAGATTGCGAGATAAAAAAATAGATCAAATAAAAAAAGAAATAGGTAAAAAGGCATTTAATAAATTAAAAAGTGATCATTATAATACTAGATTAAGCAATTTTGTTAAAAATAATACTGAAAATGTAACAGAAATAGTTGAATATGAAGGGAGACTTTATCAAAAAATTGACCCTGTTTTTAATTTACCTGAATCGAATTTTATTAAAGCACATTTTTATTCGCCGGCAAAAAGAATATTCGGAAAATATATTAATACAATTTGGGTAAATATTATTGTTTTATGGTTTCTAATTATTTTAATGTATATAGTCTTGTATAACAGATCTTTATTAAAAGTTCTTAATTTATATACTTATATAAAAGGAATAATAACAAAGGACAAAATAGAATATTAATCGACTATTTGTAAATTGATAATTAATATAAAAAAAATAAATTTTAAATATATTACATGTCAATTATAAAAAAGTTAATAATTACTCTTCTAATTCAATCATTTTAAAAGGTATTTTTAGAATTGATTGATAATCTTCACCTGCTTCGAGCATGTCTTCATCATCTTCTTCATAAAACCAGTTTATTACAACTCCTTTTTCACCACTTTTTTTGTAAACAAGTTCAAGCTTTTTGAATACATCTAATATACATTTTGATGAACTTGTATTAAAATATTCAAGCTTAATGTTAACAGTAGTTTCGCCAGATGGTGAAGATGCATATTCATCAAGCCACTCAACAATTGGTTTATAAAAATCAATTGAATTTTCTGGAATTGAACGTCCTTTGATTTCAATAACGCCACTTTTTGCGTCCATCTCAACTGTTGGTGTTTTTGGTGATCCTTGTATTGTTAATGTTTCCATTCTAAAAATTTATTAGCTTTTTTTAATTCGTAATTAATATTTTTAAACAAAAAAAACAATGATCTTTCTTATTTTCATGAAAAAAATATTCAAAATTATTTCCTGTCCTTTTGGCAATATCAACAAGTCCAAGTCCTCCGCCGCCTTTATCAGAAAATTCATTATTATTTAAAATCAATTTATATAAAAGTTGTAACTCTTCATGAGTTAAATATTTTATTTGATCTATTCTGTCTTTTAAAAACTTAACTCTACTTTTTAAAATATAATTGCCGCTTATATAGCTGAATTTATCTTCTTTTTCTTTTTTTAGTACGAATGTAACAAATTTTTCGCCAAAATTATCATTGGTTTCATTAGGCAACTTATCTGTGTGATGAAACAGATTTTGTAATGCCTCAACCATAACATTATAAATTTTTTTTCTTATTCTGGTATTTTCTTTACGCTCAATAAGTTTGTTTTCTACAATGCTTAAAATCTCAGTTATTAAATCATTAGTAATAACTCCTTTGTGATTAACTATAACATCACCTTTATTAATTTCGCCATACCAAGCTTCAATATCAAATGTCATGAGTTGTAATTAATTAACAACTGTTTACTAATTTTTTATATCGCTATTACAAATATATAAAAAATTTATTATTAATATAAGTTATAAAATTTATTAGATAACTAAACAAATATAAATATTTGAAACTAAGATATGAATTTTATTTTCAAAAAAAATTAATTTTTTATTAAATCTTCTTTTTTACCTTCAAATATAGTAAAATTTATAAACTTACATTCTAGTTTGGCATTAAATAATTTAAATTTAGTTGTTGGTTTTAGTCCTATATGTTTTAATAATGGCAAATTACAGGTTAAAATCCATGCATTATAATCAGTCCATTTATGCTTTAATGTGCTGCCTATCATTGCATAAAAACTTTCTATTTCTTTTACTTTTAATCTCTCTCCATATGGAGGATTAAAAACTATATGTCCGCTTTTCGGTGGTGCTATAAATTTTTCAAAACTAGTGTGCCTTAAACTAATTATTTTAGACAAACCTGCTTGACTTATATTGGTTTGAGTTATTTCTAGAGATCTTAAATTAATATCTGAACCTATAATTTTAAAATCCTTTTTGTTTATTTCAATAATATTTGATTTAGCTTCTTCTCTTATTTTTTCCCATAGATTTTTATTAAATGATGGCCAATTTACGAAAGAAAAATCTGTTCTTAAAAGATTTGGCGGTCTGTTTGTTGCAATTAATGCTGCTTCAATTAATAATGTACCAGAACCACACATTGGGTCAATAAAGTTCGATTTTTTATCCCAGGCGCTCATTAGTATAAGTCCTGCTGCAAGTACTTCATTTAGTGGAGCTTCTCCACCGCTTTTTCTATATCTTCTTTGATTAAGTGGTTTGCCGGAACTATCTAATGACACAATTGCTTTATTTTCAGATATATACACGTCTATCTGTAAGTCAGGATCGTTTTTGTCTACTGATGGTCTTTTGTCAAATTTTTCTCTAAATTGGTCTACTATTGCATCTTTTGCTTTTAAAGCTACAAAAGTTGAGTTATTAAAAGCTATTGAATTAGCAAATGATTTTATTAAAAAACTACCATCAACGGATAAATATTTAGTCCAATCAATTTCTTTTATGCCATTATATAAAGTCTGTTGATTTATAACTTTAAAGCTTGCAATAGGAAGTAAAATTCTTAAAGCTGTTCTAAGATAAAGGTTAGATTTGTACAATAATTCTGTATCGCCTGTATATTCAACAGCACGATTCAATTTTTTTATATCTGTTCCGCCTAATTCTTCTATTTCTTTTGCCAAAACATCTTCCAAGCCAAATAAGGTTTTGGCAAGAATTTGAAATTTTTCTTCTTTATTGCTCATAAATCAAATTTTATACTGCTTTTTTTATTAAAATGGGAATGCGAAAATAGTATTTTATGTTTTAATAAATGATTTTGTCTATAATTTTTATTGCTGAATTTAATCTTTCTTTTCCCAATTTAGATATAATTTTATATTTAAACTTATTTTTTTCTATTTCTTTTTGATATAATCTAAATAAATATTGTCTTTTATTATCGCTTCCATTTTCTCTAACCGAGTCTGAAATCCATGGTAAATCATAATTACATAATAAATATAGATCGGGTTTTTGAGTCTTAATTGAATTATCTAACCAACTTGGATATTTTTTAAAAACTTGGGTAAACCAAATTTTAGTAATTATTAAACCTGTATCAACAAATAATATTTTATTTGCATTTTTAAAATATTCTTCTTCTAAAAGTATCTGTTTTTCAGCAATTTTTTCAATATCATTATAATTATATGGCCTGTTAAGATTTTCTACGTATGTTCTAGCATATTCCGGCAGCCAAATAGTTTTGTAATGTTCAGCCAATTGTTTTGCTAATGTTGTTTTACCTGTTGATTCCGGTCCGGTTATAATAATTTTTACTTTTTGCAATTTAACAGTAATTATTTAAGTTATAAACGTTATTCTGAATTTGCTTGTAATTCTTTATTCCACTGATAGTAACCAATAAAAGCCATACTTGTATAAACAAGATATAAAAAGATTGTAAAATATAAATCTTTATAATAATATAGTCCGCTTGAAATAATATCAAC
The DNA here is from genome assembly GCA_016937695.1 of Bacteroidales bacterium. Lineage (GTDB taxonomy): Bacteria > Bacteroidota > Bacteroidia > Bacteroidales > NBLH01 > NBLH01. The sequence continues at coordinate 2,640 of JAFGWC010000047.1, read as the reverse complement.
AATTATCCAAATAATCCAATGTTCAATATATTTTTTTGCAAGCATCCATGTTGCTACTATACTTGCTGCTGTGGTAAAAGCGTCCCAGTATGGTATTTCTGAATCGGTAAAATAAATTAAAATTTTTGAAATTATAAGGAATAATACTAAAATAGATAATGCTATTATTATCAGTTGTTTATAAGAACTTTTTCTTACTTTTAAAACAATTTTTTTATTGTTTGTTTTTTTATTTCCATGTAGCCAAAAATACCATCCATATATGCTGATTATAACATAGTAAATTTGTAAAGACATATCAGCATATATTTTACTGTGGAAGAAAATAGATATATATATTGCCGAGCTAATTATACCTAAAGGCCAAAGTAAAATATTCTGTTTAATAGAAAAATAGACGTAAATGATAGAAAATAAGGTTCCCAGAATTTCAAAATAATTATTTGAAATCCAGTTTGAAATTTCATTGAGCATTTAAAATTACTTGTTAATTATAGCTTAAAATGGTGTTGTATAGTTTTTTATCGTTAATCACATTTATTGCTTTTAATAACGTCTTATCAGTTAAATTTATAATTTGGTAGAACTCTTCTGTTCCCCATAAATCTCTGGCTATTAGTGCTTTAATATGATTTTTGATATAAAGGTTATTAAAATTATAATCTTCAAATTTATTATACATTTCAAGAGATTCAGAATCATCTATAGCAAGAAGTTTTTCATCTGACAAATTGTTCTCCAACTCATTTATTACACAGAATTCAAAAGCTTCTTTTAATATTTGTTCATCTACAATAAAGTTGTTTTTAAAACTGTCAAAATTAGGATGTTTTTTCAACAAATTTTCTCTGTTGTTATCAATTTTATTTAGTATAAATTCATACAATATACCATTTCTGATAATTTTTTTATAAAAAGATGGGAAATTTGTAGTATCTGCAGAAACGAATATATCAGGCATAATTCCACCTCCGCCATATACTGTTCTTTTGTTGTTAAGTGTTATAAATTTTAATGAATCAGCAAAATGAATGCTATCAGCATTAAAAAGTTCACCATTTTTTAATCTTTGATATATTTCGCTGTTATAATTATCAAAACCAACTTCATAAGTTTTTTGTATTAATCTGCCTGTGGGAGTATAATATCTGGCAATTGTGAGTCTAATCATAGAACCATCCATCAGATAAAATGGCCTTTGTACTAAGCCTTTACCAAAAGATCTTCTGCCTATAATTACGCCTTTGTCCCAGTCTTGAATTGCACCCGAAACTATTTCGCTTGCCGATGCAGTTCCTTCGTCTATTAATATTACTAATCTTGAGTCTTCAAAACTTCCATTAGAACTAGAGTAATATTCTGATACAGGGCTACTTAGACCTTTTGTGTAAACAATTAATTTTTTTGAATCTAAAAATTGATCTGCTATATCGATTGCTGTTTTAAGATATCCGCCACCATTGTCTCTCAAGTCTAGTATTATGTTTTTTGCACCTTCTTTTTTTAATGATTTTGCTTTTTTCTCAAATTCCTGCAATGTAGTAGCTGAAAATTTGTTGAGTTTAATATAAGCAATGTCAGAGTTTACAATATAAGCAGCATCAATACTATTTATAGGAATTTTATCTCTTGTTATTGAAAAATCGATTACTTTTTCTGTATTTTTTCTTTTAATTTTTAGTTTTATTTTTGTGCCTTTTCTTCCTGTAAGTTTTTCTTTAATTTCTCTTGTATCAATTCCAATTCCTGCAATATTTTCATCTGCAATAGCTATTATTCTATCTCCTGCTTTTATTCCTATTTTGTCTGATGGACCATCGTGATATGTAGATATGACATATGCAGTATCGTTTAAAATATTGTAAGTGATTCCAATTCCATCAAAATTGCCATTTAAAGGCTCATTCATCTCTTTAACGTCGTCTTTGCTGATGTAAACAGAGTGTGGATCAAGGTCTTTTAAAACGGAGATAATTGCTTTTTCTACAAGTTTTTGTTCTGCAATTGTATCAACGTAAAACATGCTTATTAAATCCATTACTCTATTAAATTTAAACGCTTGTTCAGTAGAAATCTGCGATTTTAAATTTGTTGTTATTAATGAAAAAACTAACAAAAAAGTGAATAGTGCATTTTTCAAATTCATATGCTTAATTTTTTTATACTCAGATTTGTATTGTCAGATTTTATGTAATAATCTTATTTTCTAATAATTATTTAAAACTTAAAAATAATTAGTAGTTAAAATCTAGGTAAAATAGATTTTATAATTTCCCTCAAAAAAATAAAATCAGATAATATCTGCAAATATAAATAATAAACACAAAGTTTGTAAAAAATATTTTATAATAAACATAATTTAACTACTTTTGCACTAAATGGTTTCATAATTTTTTTCAGATTTATGAAATAATAGGGAATCAGGTGAAAATCCTGGACAGTACCCGCTGCTGTAAGCTCTTTAACTTTTTATACAAACTTGGCCACTTTTCGTTTTTTTCGATTGGGAAGGCAGTATAAAAGGGGAGTAAGTCAGAAGACCTGCCATTAATGCATAAATTGTAGCTTTCGGGATAAAAGCGTAAATCAGACATTTTTAAATTGTCTCCTTTTTGTTTTTTCTGGATGTTGCAAATAATT